>DATNFQ010000041.1:0-4283 GCA_035606295.1 Patescibacteria group bacterium | reverse complement strand
CACTGCTCGAGGATCCGGCGCCACATCCGCGGCGTGGTCGCGATGTTGTTGCCGCCCGGCCACTCGTCGTACGAGAAGAGCATCGGGCAGTTCTCGAGCGTGATCTTCACGCCCTGGTCGTTGGCGAATTTCACGATGTCGGGCCAGACGCGCAACGCCTCTTCCCAGTTGTCGTCGAGGTTCTTGGCAGCGTCACCACCCATGAACGTGTTGACGAGCGGGATGCCCATCTTCCGCGCCGCGACCATCACCGCCTTGAGGTGGTCCGTGACCTCCTTGCGATGCTCGGGGTCGGGATGGAGCGGGTTCGGGTAGTAGCCGAGGCCGGAGATCGACAGCCCCTTGGACGCGAACTCGTCGACGATCTCCGTGGCCTGGTCGTCGGACAGGTTCTTGACGTCGATGTGGCTCGTGCCCGCGTAGCGCCGCGTCGGTCCGGCCGACTGCGGCCAGCAGGCGATCTCGAGGACCTCGAAGTCGGCGCTCGCCGCCCAGTCGGCGACGTCCATCAGCGGCGTATCCGGGAACGGGGCGGTCAGGAAGCCGAGCTTCATGCGAGTGTCTCCACTGGAGCGGCGCTGGATGAGGCGGGCGCGGACCGGTCGACATCGACCCAACGGCCCTCGCGGGCACTGCGCGCGATCGCGTCGCCGACGAGCATCTCGTCGTGGCCGTCGGCGAAGGTCGGGTAGCCGGGCGAGGAGGAGCGTCGCCCGGCTACCACGTCGGCATAGACCGCCCGGAAATGGGCACAGAACGTGTCGAAGAAGCCTTCGACATGACCGCCCGGCAGGGCGGCCGCGGCCTGGCCGGCGTCGTTCATCAGGGCGGGGTTGCGGATGAGGATCTCGTTGGGTCGCTCGCGGTGGCCGATCCAGGCCTCGTCGGGCCGCTCGCTGTCCCAGGCCCAAGCGCCGTCCGAACCATCGATCTCGTAGACCAGCGAGTTCTTCCGACCCGGGCTGATCTGGGAGATGCTCACGGCTCCGCGGGCGCCGCCATCGAAGCGCAGCAGGATCGTCGCGGTGTCCTCGGTCGCGATCTCGCGGTCGACCGTCTCGGTCGAACGGTCGGTCGAGAACGTCTCGACGGGCCCTGTCGGCTCCTGGCGCGTACCGATGAAGGTCGTCAGATCGGCCATCACCGACGCGACGTGCTCGCCCGTAACGAACGTCATCAGGTCCAGCCAGTGCGAGCCGATATCGCCGACCGCCCGGAGCGCGCCGCCACGATCGGGCTGCAGGCGCCAGTTCCAATCGCTCTCGAGGAGCAGCCAGTCCTGGAAGTAGCGACCGGTGACCAACCGGACGTCGCCGAGGCCGCCGTCGGCGACCAGCGATCGTGCGTGCTGGTTCAGCGGGTAGTAGCGGATGTTGAAGTTCGTCGCATTCACGAGGCCCGTGCGCGCCGCAAGCTCCACCAGGCTGGCAGACTCCTCGGCAGTCATCGCCAATGGCTTCTCGCAGACGACGTGCTTACCGGCTCGGAGGGCCGCCGCGGCCTGGTCGACGTGCAGGTCGTTCGGAGAGGTGACGTGGACGACGTCGACGGCTTCGTCAGCGAGCAGCTCGTCGAGCGAGGCATATGCCTTCCGGACGCCGAGGGCATCGGCCCGTGCCGCCCCACGTTCCGGGGTGCTGCCGAGGACGCCGAGCACGTTCACGCCGATCCGTCGCAGGGCCTCGACATGCACCGTGCCGATGAACCCCGTGCCGATCACAGCGGCGCCGATCGATGCGCGATTGACCAAGGGCGTCGGGCCTCCTCCAGCCTGGCGCGAGTCTTGGGACTGTCTAGACAGTCTAGATGACCACCGCCACGTCGGGAACGTAGCAACCGTTTTCCACCGTGCTGTGCCGATCGTACTTTGGTCTGTCAAGTGCAAAAGTCGTCTTTTCGTGCACCGAGGGCCTATCATCCCGCCCGTGGTCGACCAAACCGATCCCGAGGCGCCGTCGCCACTGCCGGACGAGATCCTCGATGACCTCGTCACGGTGCTCGACGAGATCCGCCTGGGGCGATCCCGGTCGCGGTCAGAGCTCGTCCAGCGCACCGGATTGGGCCGCGCGATCGTCGGCCGGCGGGTCGGCGAACTGATCGACCGCGGACTCGTGGCGGAGGGTCCGGTGGGGCCAAGCACCGGCGGCCGCCCGCCGAGACAGCTGGCGTTCCGCGCGACCGCCGGCCATCTCCTCGTCGCGGACCTGGGCGCGACCAGCATCGATGTCGCGCTGACGACCCTGGACGGGCGGATCCTCGGCCATCACGACGAACCCGCCCGGATCGAGGACGGACCCGACGCCGAGCTCGACCGGGTCGACGCGCTGTTCGAGCTCTTGCTCCGGAGTGCCAAGGACGTCCCGGGACGCCTCTGGGGGATCGGCATCGGCGTCCCTGGTCCCGTCGAGTTCGGTTCCGGCCGGCCGATCTCCCCACCGATCATGCCGGGCTGGGACGGCTACCCGATCCGCGAGCGCTTCACGGCCCGCTACGGTGCGCCGGTCTGGGTCGACAACGACGTCAACCTCCTCGCCCTTGGAGAGTGGCGCTCGGGTATCGCCGCGGGTCACGACAACGTCGTCGTCATCAAGGTCGGGACCGGGATCGGGGCGGGGATCATCTCGGACGGCCGCCTCCATCGTGGCGCCCAGGGAAGTGCCGGCGACGTCGGTCACATCCAGGTCTCGGATGACCCGTCCGTGCTGTGCCGCTGCGGCAACATCGGCTGCCTCGAGGCCTACGCCGGGGGCGCTGCCCTGGCTCGCGGCGGTGAGGCGGCCGCGGCCGACGGCTCAAGCTCGCGGCTCGCCCTGGCCCTCGACCAGAGCGGGAGCGTCTCAGCCGAGGATGTCGCGCGTGCTGCGTCGTTCGGCGACCCGGTCGCCGTCGCGATGCTGCAATCGGCCGGAAGGCGGGTCGGCTCGATGCTCGCGAGCGTCGTGAACTTCTTCAACCCATCGCTCGTCGTGATCGGCGGCGGCGTGGCGAACAGCCCCGAACTGTTCATCGCCGCTATCCGCGAGACCGTCTACCGCCGCTCGCTGCCGCTCGCGACCCGCGATCTGCGCATCGCTCACTCGTCGCTCGGCGGTCTGGCCGGGGTCATCGGCGCGTCGGCGATGGTCGTCGATCAGCTGTTCGCGCGGGAATCGATCGGTCGCTGGCTTGAGGCAGGCTCTCCCTCGGATGCGCAGGACCTCACCGGGGACGCGCCACTCGCGCGAGCCGGCTAGGCTGCTCGCGCCCGACCGCGAGGCTCAGTTCGCGACGATCCGGTCGCTGAAGTCGCCCGATTCCGGGTCTTTCACGATCAGTCGATGGCGCCCATCGGGCAGGATCTCGCGCTTGATGACGGTCTGGCCCTCGAAGGTCTCGGGAGTCGATGCGATCCGCGGCGTCGCGCCACCCCGCCAATCGAGCTCCACGGCCTCCCAGCGGCCACTCGTCGCGGAGCGGTAGCAGGCGTCCATGACGGCGTTCACCACGTACCCGTCGTACAGCGTCTCGCGTGGCTGCTCGCCGCCTTCCATGGCCCGGAACATGTCGCTGAACATGTCGACATAGCCAAGCTCGGATGCCTCATCGCCGACCGGGAACAGCCAGCCGGCCTCGGTCTCGGCCTTCTCGGCGACGTAGCCCGTGCCACCGCCCGCGGTGAACATCTCGAACCCAGTCCGCAGGAAGTGGTTGAGCCAGACCGTCCCGTGGGTCCCGGCGACCTCGTCGCGCAGATCCATGCCGCCACGGAACGTCCAACTGACCTCGAACTGGCCGATCGCCCCGGACTCGAAGCGGATCAGCGCGACCGCGTTGTCCTCGTCGCTGATCGGGTGGACGAGCGTGTCCGTATGGCACATCACCTCGAGCGGCCGGTTCCCCTTGCCGGCGAAGTTGCGGATGATCTCGATGCAGTGGCAGCCGAGGTCGATGATCGCGCCGCCACCGGTCAGGCGGCCGTCCCAGAACCAGGCCGCATGTGGTCCGGGGTGGGTCTCCCTTGAGCGGACCCAGGTGACCGCGCCGATCGCCCCGCCCTCGACGGCCGTCACGGCCTTGAGGGTCTTCGGGGTATAGACGAGATCCTCGAGGTAGCCGCCGAACACGCCGGCCGACTCGACTGCCTCGAGCATCCGCTTGGCCTCGTCCGCCGTTCGCCCGAGCGGCTTCGTGCAGAGCACGGCCTTGCCGGCCTTCGCGGCCGCCACCACAGCTTCCTCGTGGAGATGGTTGGGCAACGCGACGATCACCACATCGACGTCGGGATGCTCGATCGCCGCGACCAT
>DATNFQ010000040.1:0-2295 GCA_035606295.1 Patescibacteria group bacterium | reverse complement strand
GAACAGGATCGCCGCCGCCACCAGACCGAGACCCGTGACCAGTCGTCGATTGCCAGACATCTCATGTCCCTCCAGTACGCGTCGGGTCGGGCCATTCGAGCCCTTCTCGATCCTCATCCTCGTGTCGTCCCCGCGTCTGGTGATGGGCCCTATGGCCCGTCCGCGTGGGCCGTCCGGCTCCAGACCTCGGGACCCCGGGATGTCGGACGTAACGACCGTCACGGGGACCGCCGACGGCCGGTCCGGCGCGCCGGCAATCTCAGCCGGCGGATCCGGGCACGCGGCAGACGAACGAGGTCGACCCGGCCGCGAGCGCGGCAGACCGGATCGGATCGACCGACGTGGACGCCAGCGCCAAGCTCGAGGCGGCGGTCGTGGAATCCTGGATCACCAGCGCGGTGACCATCCCGAACATCCCGTCGTGGCCCTCGGCGTGCGGCAGGATGTGGCAATGGAAGGCCCAGGCTCCCGGATCCTCGCAGTCGATGATCACGTCCCAGCGCTCACCGGGATTGACGCCCAGGGTGTCGCACAGGAACGGAGCGGCGAGCGGATAGCCGTCCCGGGCGACGACTCGCATCGGCATCCCGTGGAGGTGCCACGGATGCATCATCGAGCCCTCGTTCATGAACCGGATCGCGATCGTCTCGCCGACGTGGGCGAGGATCGGCGATGTCGCGGGGAAGCCCCGCCCGTTGATCGTGAAACCGCCGAGCGAGTCGTTGCTGATCCAGACGATGTCCTGTGAGGCGCCGTACTTGCGGTCGTAGCGATCCGCGGGGTCCCGCGGCTGGACGATGAACGCCCCGAGCAGGCCGCGACCGACCTGATCGGTGGCGTTGTGGTGCGAGTGGTACATGTGCGAACCGGGCGTCCGGGCGACGAACTCGTAGGTGAACGAGGCGCCCGGCTCGATCGGGTCCTGCGTCATGTGCGGGACGCCGTCCATCGCGTTCGGCAGTCGCTGCCCGTGGAAATGGACGCCGGTCGACTCGTCGAGGTTGTTCTTGAAGATCGCTCGAACCGTGTCGCCCTCGATGACCTCGATCCGCGGGGCCGGCCAGGTCCCGTTGTAGCCGAGCGCGTCGATGGGGTCCTTGACCGCGTCGATTCGGTGCTTGATGGCGTCGATCGTCATTTCGAAGACCTTGACCGAGCCGTCCAGTCGCGGCTGGATCGGCTGGTTGCCGGCGCCCTCGAGCGAGGCGCCCTCGCCGTCGAGGAACCGCTTGACGACGGCGAGCGCCGCAGCGTCGTGGTCGACGGGTGCCGCGGAAGCCGACGCGTCGGGCGCAGCCGTCGGAGCGGTCGAGTGGCTTGCATGGTCATCACTCGGCAAGGCTGAGGCAGGCGCCTGCGGCGGCGCGCTCGCCGCGGGCGGGTACGTCCAACTCGGCACCTTAGCCGCAGGCGCACACGCAGCCAGTGCGGTCGCGACCAGGCCGGTGCCGGTCAACGCTCCGGCGCGGAGGATCGACCGCCGGCTCAGGAGCTGGGCGGTAGCGGACTCGAGGCTGGTGACGGCCGCCTCAGGCCGGGAATCGGTCATGAGCGCGACTCTGCCCGACCCCGTCGTGTCATCCCCGTGCCGAACGGCACAACGGCGCGTGCCGGACGTCACCTTGCTCCGGGAGCCCCACACCCGTTCGGCTCTGGCGCCGGCCGAGATGCAGGTCCAATCTGAGCCTGGAGCCCGAGCAGGAGAAGACGCGATGGGGGACGAATGCGCCCTGCAGGCTTCCACGACACCGGCGCAGCATGGATCGAGGACATGGACGTGATCTCTCCGGAACTGGTCGCCTTCGACTTCGGTGCGAGGGCGCTCCTCACGCTCTTCGTCGTGATCGACCCGGCGGGCCTCGTGCCGGTGTTCGTGTCTCTGGCGGGTGGTCGGTCGCCGCAGGCTCAGGCGAGCATCGCTCGACGCGCCGTGCTCATCGCGGGTGCCGTGCTGCTGTTCTTCGCGATCGTCGGTGGACCGCTCCTGGCCTATCTGGGGATCAGCGTCTTTGCGCTTCGGATCGCGGGCGGGATCCTTCTCTTCCGGATCGCGGTGGACATGGTCTTCGCCCAGTACCGGCGCGACACACCCGAGGAGGAAGCCGAAGCGCGCGCCAAGGAGGACATCTCCGTCTTTCCATTGGCGATCCCACTGATCACCGGTCCGGGTGCTCTTGCCAGCGTCCTGATCCTGGGAACGGAAGCCCACGGCGAACCGCAGCTGTTCGCGCTGGTCCTCGCAGCGGCGGCCGTGGTTCTCTTTGCCGCCTACCTGTTCCTTCGTGGATCGACTCG
>DATNFQ010000039.1:0-2058 GCA_035606295.1 Patescibacteria group bacterium | reverse complement strand
ACCCGCGACGAGCTCTCCGGAGCGCGCGAGCTGCGCGATTCGAGTGATGGCGACGACGACCTGCGCCAGATGGCGCGCGACGAGATCGCCCGCCTCGAGGGTGATGAGTCGCGTCTCCTCGAGGACCTGCGCGTCCTGCTGCTGCCGCGCGACCCCAACGACGAACGCGACGTGATCCTCGAGGTCCGCGGTGGCGCCGGCGGCGAGGAAGCGGCGTTGTTCGCCGCTGAGCTGCTGCGGATGTACCTGAGGTACGCCGCGCGGCACCGCTTCAACACGGAGGTCCTGTCTCTGAACGAGACCGGCATCGACGGGATCAAGGAAGCGATCGTCCAGGTCCGCGGCGACGGCGCCTACAGCCGGCTCAAGTTCGAAGGCGGCGTCCATCGCGTCCAGCGCATCCCGGCGACCGAGTCGAGCGGGCGCATCCATACGTCGACCGCCACGGTCGTCGTGATGCCCGAGGCCGACGAGGTCGAGGTGGACATCGACGAGGACAAGGACCTCCGGATCGAGGTGAAGCGCTCGTCGGGCCCAGGTGGCCAGTCGGTGAACACGACGGACTCCGCGGTGCGGATCACGCACCTTCCGAGTGGATTGGTCGTCGAGATCCAGGACGAGAAGAGCCAGCACAAGAACAAGGCGAAGGCACTGTCCGTGCTGCGCTCGCGACTCCTCGACCTCGAGATCCAGAAGCAGCGTGCCGCCGAGTCCGCGACACGCCGCTCGATGGTCGGGTCCGGCGACCGCAGCGACAAGGTCCGCACGTACAACTTCCCGCAGGACCGCGTCACCGATCACCGCATCAGCAAGACGGTCCACAACCTCCCGAGCGTCATGGACGGCGACCTGGACGAGCTGATCGACGCTTTGATCATGGCCGACCAGGCCGACCGCCTCGCCAACCTCATGGGTGCTGATGACGCAGCTTGAGACCGCGCGCGTGCGCTACCTGCCGGCCCGCTCCGTCCCGATCGTGAAGGCGACCGACCTTGGGTCGGTCCAGGTCCTGAAGCACGGCAACCGTTTCCTGCTCACCGACTCGTTCGGCGATATCCATCCGGACTCGCGCGGTCTCGGGCTCTACGACGGCGACACCCGCGTGCTGGCCTGCTCGGTGCTACGTATCGGTGGGATCCGCCCCGTGTTGCTCCAGACCTCGGTGGGCGCGAACTACCGGGGCGGGATCCAGATGACGAACCCGTCCGCGGATCGGAACCCCGAAGCGAAGGTACATCCGCTTGATGAGCTGGTCGGCCGGACGCTGGGGATCAGCCGCGACCGGCTGCTCGGCGCGGAGGGCGTCGCGGAACGGGTGCGGATCGTGAACCACGCCGCCCGCGATGCCGAGGTGCCGATCGACCTCGAGCTCGGTTGCGACGGCGCCGACATCTTCGAGGTTCGCGGCTACCGCCGGCCGGGACGAGGCAAGCTCCTGCCCATCGCCGTGACGGACGATCGCATCACCTTCCGCTACGTCGGGCTCGACGGGATCGAACAGTCCACCCACGTCGCGTTCTCCGAGAGGGCCGAGTCGATCGAGCCGGTCGACCAACCGCTCCCGGACGGCTCCGATTCCGGCGCGGCGATACGGCTGCGCTGGACGCTCCGCCTCGACCCGGGCGCGACGAAGATGCTCACCTGGACGATCTGGTCCACGGACCGGCCCGCGCCTGCGGAGCCCGCGGACGAGCCCACCGGGTCATCGGATCACGAGGCGATGTTCCCGCCCGTACCGCGTGTGTCGGCAGACGAGGGAGCCGCCGCCTATCACGCCTGGGAGCGTGGCACGACGTCGGTCGCGAGCGATCACGAGCTGTTCAACCTCGTCATCAAGCGGTCGGTATCGGATCTGCGCCTCCTCATCAACGAGGGACCAGGGGCCGATGAGCGATACGTTTCCGCGGGTGTGCCGTGGTTCGCGACCCTGTTCGGCAGGGATTCGATCATCTCGGCCTTCCAGGCCCTCGCGTTCCGACCCCAGATCGCGGTCGAGATCCTTCACGTTCTCGCCGACCACCAAGCGACGGAGGACGACCCGGCACGCGACGCGGAGCC
>DATNFQ010000038.1:0-16685 GCA_035606295.1 Patescibacteria group bacterium | reverse complement strand
GTCGTCGCACCAGAGGATCTGTCGATCGAGCCGCCACCCACGCCGACACCCAGCCCAAGCCCCACCCCGACACCGACCCCGACGGCTAGCCCGACTCCGACGTCGACGCCGGGCCCGACGTCGACGCCGGCCCCGACTCCGTCGCCCAGCGGTGCGACGATCGCCGCGGCCCGCGCACTCCCGGTCGGGACGACCGTCACCGTTCGCGGCGTCGTCATCGCGGAGCCAGGTCGCCTCGGCACGCCGTCCCTGTTCGCGATCGCGGACACGACCGCCGGCATCGTCGTGAAGCTCCCTTCAGGCGTCACGCCTCCCACGAGAGGGCGAGCCGTGGCCGTGACTGGTCCGCTGGCGGATCCCTACGGCCAGACCGAGATCCGCCCCGCGGTGAGCGGTCTGACCTTCGAAGGCACGGAAGCCCTCCCGTCACCGATCGACCTTCCGTCCTCCGGGCTGAGCGAGGCGACCGAAGCGCGGGTCGTTCGACTCACTGGAACCGCCCTGGCCAGACCGAGCAAGTCGACGAGCGGCGACATCACGCTCCTCGTCGAGACGTCGACCGGGGCGGAGGTCCGCATCCAGGCCGACGGCTCGAGCGGGCTCACGCAGACATCATTCGTGAAAGGCGCGCGCTATCGGCTCGTCGGGATCGGCGGACAGCGTGCGAGCCGCAAGGGCGAGCTCGATGGCTATCGCGTCTGGGTTCGGGATAGCCGGGATGTGACCCTCCTGGCGCCCGCGCCGACACCGAGCCCGTCCGGTGGCCCGTCGGGTGGCTCTGCCACGCCCGGCTCGATCATCACCGTCGTTCCGATCGCCAGCGCGCTCCGAACGACCGACCGGAACGTCGCCATCGAGGCGATCGTCACCGCGGGCGCAAGCCTCCTCGACAGCTCGGGACGCCGGATCGTCGCACAGGACGCGTCGGCGGCGATCGAGATCCTTCTTCCCAAGGATGGTGGCGCCCCGCCGATCGGCACCCGGATCCGAGCGGTCGGCAAGGTCGGCCAGGCGTACGGTGCCCCGCGACTTCGAGCCGACAGGATCGAGCGCCGCGGCTCCGGATCGGCGCCCGCCCCGCTCCGTGTCCAGGGTCCGCTCACGGCTGCCCACGTCTGGCGGCTCGTCACGGCGACCGGCCGTGTCGACAGCGTCCATAAGCTCGGCGAGCGCTGGCGGGCCGAGATCGCCGTCGGATCGCAGATGCTCGTCGTCGTCGGGCAACCGGGCGCTGGCATCCCGAACACCGCCCTGGCGGAGGGGCGCATCGGCGAGGTCACCGGGATCGTACGCCCCGCGTACCCGAGCGCTTCGGACAAACGACCGTCGATCCTGCCGCGTTCCGCGGCCGACATACATCAGACCGATGCTGCGGCGAGTGCGCATACCGGCGCGAGCTCGCCCGCGGACATCGCGCCCTCCGCGGATGCGATTGCGACCGGTCTCCAGGCACCCACCGACGCGATCGATGCCGACCTGGCAGACCTCGAGTCCGTGCTTGGGACCACCGTGCGCGTGGGCGGGCTGGTCGTCGACGTTCGAGCCGACGGCTTCACGCTCGACGACGGCACGGCGACCGCACCGATCATCCTGATCGGGGAAGCCACCTCGCTCCTTGGGCTCGTCGAACCCTCCGATGCGGTCAATGTCACGGGCCGGGTCGAACGACAAGTGGACGATGGACTCGCCGTGATCGTCGACGACCCGGCCGGCGTCGTGCCGGGGAGCTCGCTCGGCGGCAGCGCTACCAGCGATCCCTCACCAAGCCCATCAGCCATGCCGTCGGCAACGCCCGACGAGGTCCGGACGGCGGCCTTCGTCGACACGACGCTCCTGCCTGGCGCCGGCGTAGGCGTGGCCGGTCTGCTGGCGATCGCCATGGCATCGGTGGGCATGTCGGTCGTCCGCCGACGGCACGGTCGGAGGCTCCTCGCGGCCCGCGTCGCGGCCCGTTTGGCGGCCCTCGCGGGCGTCCCGGCGGACGTGCGCGAGGCCGACGGGACGACGACCCGGCTCCGGAGCGTGGACTAGGGCGCCGTCGAGCGTGGCCGAACGGGCCGTCCGCATGCACGATTCGTGCGTGGCCGTGCTTGACGCTCGCAGAATCGCCGGACTATCCTCGCCCGAGTTTCGCGCCAGCGAAGCAGCTACGTGAGCGAGGAGGGGTCTTGCCGAACGCGGATACCCGCGTCGAGACGCCTCGAGACCGCAGGATCGCGGTCCCAGAAGGCGAACGGCAGTACCACATCGGACTCGGACCGGGCGATCTGGCCGAGTACATCCTCCTCCCCGGGGACCAGGACCGGACTTCACGGATCGCCTCGCGCTTCGATTCCATCGAGCTCGAGCACCGACACCGGGAGTTCGCATCGGCGACCGGCATGTACAAGGGTCAGCGGGTGTCGGTCGTGTCGACCGGCATCGGCACGGACAACGTCGAGATCGTCGTGGCTGAGGTCCTGGCGATCACGCAGCGTCCGACCCTCATCCGGGTCGGCTCGTGCGGAGCCCTCCAGCCGGGGATGCGTCTGGGTGACCTGGCCATCACCACCGGAGCGGTCCGTCTCGAGACGACGACGAGCTGGTACGTCCACGATGGGTATCCCGCGGTCGCCGATTACGAGGCGGTCACGGCGCTCATCGAGGCGGCGGAACGGCTCGGTCACCGCTACCACGTCGGTGTGACGGCGACGGCACCGGGTTTCTATGGGTCGCAGGGGCGACCGATCCCGCAGTTGCCCATCCGCTACCCTGACCTGGCGGAGGACATGGCGCGCCAGCGTGTCATGAACTTCGAGATGGAGGCATCAGCCCTGCTGGTGTTCGCGTCGCTTGCCGGCTGTCGAGCCGGCGTCGTCTGTGCGGTCTATGCCAATCGGACGACCGGCGAGTTCATCGACGGAGCGATGAAGGATGCCGCAGAGACGGCCTGCGTCGAGACCGGCCTCGAGAGCTTGCTGGTGCTGGCACAGATCGACGCGCAGAAGCGCACTGCTTCGACGGACCGCTGGCGGCCGTCGTTGTGGACGACCTAGCGACACCGAGGAGCGGATACGGGACAAAGGTTCCCGTGACGCTCGGCCCAACGAGGAGGAGCCAAGAATGGCTGAGGCCTACTGCGTGAAGGACAAGCGAAAGGTCGAAGTCCAGAATCCGCAGCAAATCACCATGAAGAACGGCAAGCCGGCCCTGCAGGGGACCTGCCCGATCTGCGGCAACAAGGTCTTCAGGATCGGCGGCTGACACCGGCATCATCACCACACAAGGAAAGACGGCCCCCGCCGCGAGGTGGGGGCCGTTCCTTGTCCGGATCGGTGCTGGCCGACCGACACCGACACGCAACGAACGCCGAGGTCCGGGTGCCCGAGTGCCCTTGCTAGAATGGACTCGTTCCCCGCAGAGATGAACGCGCGCGCGTCGCGCCCCGCACCAGCGGTCCGCTGAAGGGCCGCAGGAGGTTTCCCCTGATGGCAGTCCGTGTCGGCATCAACGGCTTCGGCCGGATCGGCCGCCAGTCGCTCAAGGCGCTCATCGAACGCGCCCCTGACGTCGAGGTCGTCGCGGTCAACGATCTCGTCGATGCCGAGATGAACGCGCTGCTCTTCAAGCACGACTCGACCTACGGCGCCTATGACGGCGACGTCCGCGCCGGTGACAGCTCGATCATCATCGACGGGCACGAGATCAGGATCCTAGCGGAGAAGGATCCAGCAGCGCTCCCATGGGGCGACCTCGGCGTCGACATCGTCCTCGAGTCGACCGGCATCTTCACCGACGCGACCAGGGCCAAGGCGCATATCGATGCCGGCGCCCAAAAGGTGATCATCAGCGCGCCCGCGAAGAACGAGGACATCACGATCGTCCTCGGGGTCAACGAGGACCGCTACGACCCAGCGACGCACAACGTCATCAGCAACGCCAGCTGCACCACGAACTGCCTCGCGCCGGCCGCAAAGGTCGTCCATGACCTACTCGGCATCGAAAAGGGGTTGATGAACACGATCCACAGCTACACCAACGACCAACGGATCCTCGACGTGGCCCACAAGGACCCGCGTCGCGCCCGAAGCGCCGGGCAGAACATCATCCCGACGACCACCGGTGCCGCCAAGGCGCTCGCCCTCGTGATCCCTGACCTCAAGGGCAAGTTCGATGGGTTCAGCCTGCGCGTTCCGACACCGACGGTGAGCGTCGTCGACTTCACCGCGACCGTTCGCCGGCCGACGAGCGTCGACGAGGTCAACGAGGCATTCCGCGTCGCGGCCGCCGGCCCGCTCGACGGCATCCTCGGCGTGTCGGACGAGCCGCTCGTCTCGATGGACTTCAAGGGCGATAGCCGCTCGTCCATCATCGATGCCGAATCGACCATGGTCCTGGGGGGTGACATGGTCAAGGTCATCGCCTGGTACGACAACGAGTGGGGATACAGCTGTCGCGTCGCCGACCTGATCGCGTTCGTGGGGGCTCGCCTGCCGGTCGCCGCCGCCTGAGCAGACCGAACCGACCAGCAGCATGGACAAACTGACCGTCCGCGACGCGGACGTCGCCGGGAAACGGGTCTTCGTCCGGGTCGACTTCAACGTCCCGATCGCCGACGGCAAGGTGCAGGACGATTCCCGGATACGCGCCGCCGTCCCGACCATCGCCCTGCTGGTCCAGGCCGGCGCCCGGGTGATCCTCGCAAGCCACCTCGGCAGGCCGAACGGCAAGGTGGTCGACAGCCTCCGGCTGAGGCCCGTCGGTCAGCGGCTGGCCGAGCTGATCCGACGCAACGTGCCCGTCACTGGCGACGCCCTTGGTGTCGGAACGGAAGATGCGCTGAAGCGGATGCGCCCCGGCGAGATCGTCCTGCTCGAGAACCTGCGCTTCCATCCCGAAGAGGAAGCCAACGACCCAGGCTTCGCAGCGACGCTGGCGTCCTACGCCGACGTCTATGTCAACGACGCATTCGGCACCGCACATCGCGCGCACGCCTCGACGGTCGGGATCGCCGACCAGCTGCCGGCCTACGCCGGTCTCCTGATGGAGCGAGAGCTGACGATGCTCTCCAAGCTCCTCGAGGCGCCCGAGCGGCCCTTCGCGGCGATCCTCGGCGGCGCGAAGGTCAGCGACAAGATCGCCGTCATCGACAACCTCCTCACGAAGGTCGACCTGCTGGTCCTCGGTGGCGGGATGGCGAACACGTTCCTGCTCGCGAAGGGCAAGACGATCGGCAAGAGCCTCGCCGAGCCCGACCGGGTGGAGGACGCCCGACGGATCCTTGCCACGGCAGAGAAGAACGGCGTCCGTGTCGTGCTGCCGGTGGACGTGATCGTGGCCAAGGAGGTCACGCGCGGCACCGAGTACAAGACCTTGCTCGCCGAGAAGATCCCGGCGAGCTGGCACATCGTCGACCTCGGCAAGCAGAGCCAGGAACTGATGCTCGACGCCCTGGCCGATGTGAAGACCGTGTTCTGGAACGGGCCGCTCGGTGTCTTCGAGATCCCGTCCTTCGCGCACGGCACCAACGCCGTGGCGCGGATGCTCGCGGACAGGGCCGATCAGGGCGCGACGGTCGTCGTCGGCGGAGGTGACTCGGTCGCGGCGATCACGCGCCAGGGCCTGGCGTCGAAGATGACTCACATCTCGACGGGCGGCGGCGCGTCGCTGGAGTTCCTCGAGGGACGGGTGCTGCCCGGGGTGACGGTGTTGCTCGATCGCGAGCCGGCGGAACAGCCCAAACCAGCCGCGAAGAAGTCGACGCCGAAACCAGCCGCGAAGAAGGCAGCCGCGTCGGCGACGAAGAAGCCCACGACGACGAAGACCCCGGCGGCCACGAAGACGCCGGCGGCCACGAAGGCCGCCGCCAAGACGGCGAGCCGCAAGTGACGCTGATCGACGCGATCGACGCCCGCGAGATCCTCGACTCCCGCGGTAACCCGACGGTCGAGGTGGATGTCGTCCTGGTCGACGGATCCGTCGGGCGGGCGGCCGTCCCGAGCGGCGCGTCGACCGGTGCACACGAGGCGGTCGAGCTGCGCGACGGCGACAAGAGCCGGTACGGCGGCAAGGGCGTGCTCACCGCCGTCCGTAACGTGACCGACCGGATCGGTCCCGAGATCGTCGGCCTCGACGCCACCGATCAGGTCGGCATCGACGCGTTGCTCGTGGAGCTTGACGGGACGCCGAACAAGGGCGAGCTCGGTGCGAATGCGATCCTCGGCGTGTCGCTTGCCGTAGCTCATGCCGCCGCTGCCGCGTACGACCTGCCGCTCTATCGATACCTCGGCGGCGTCAACGCGCGTGTCCTGCCGGTCCCGATGTTCAACATCCTCAACGGCGGCAAGCACGCCCAGGACTCGACCGACTTCCAGGAGTTCATGGTCATGCCGGTCGGCGTCGAGACGTACACGGACGCGCTACGCGCCGGCTCCGAGATCTTCGCGGCGCTGCGCGGCATCCTCCACGACGAGGGTCACGCGACTGGACAGGGCGACGAGGGCGGGTTCGCGCCATCGCTACCCTCGAACGAGGCGGCCGTCGAGGTCATCCTTCGCGCCACCGAACGGGCCGGCTACCGCCCCGGCGAGGACGTCGCGATCGCGCTTGATCCCGCCACGACCGAGCTTGTCGAGGAAGGCACCGGCGACACGGACTCCGTCCGGTACGTGCTGGCCAAGGAGGGCCGGACCCTCGCCAGCGAGGAGCTGATCGATCTGTGGGCCGACTGGACGTCGCGCTATCCGATCGTCTCGATCGAGGACGGTCTGGCCGAGGACGACTGGCTCGGCTGGGCCCGACTCACGGAACGGCTGGGCGATACGGTGCAGCTCGTCGGCGATGACCTGCTCGTCACGAACACGTCGCGCATCGCGAGAGCGATCGAAACGCGCGCCGCGAACGCAGTGCTGATCAAGCTCAACCAGATCGGCACGCTCACGGAGACGATCGAGGCGATCGACCTCGCCCGCTCGGAGGGCTGGGCGGCGGTCGTCTCGCACCGTTCCGGCGAGACCGAGGACACGACGATCGCCGATCTCGTGGTCGCGATGAGCACGGGTCAGATCAAGACCGGGGCGCCCTCGCGTTCCGAACGGGTCGCGAAATACAACCGACTGCTCCGGATCGAGGGCGAGCTCGGCGACGGGGCACGCTACCTCGGTCGCGCCGCGCTCGCGGGGTCGTGACCCGGTTCGTCGATCGTGGGGCCGTCATCGCGGCCTACGTCGGGATCGGGATGGCGATCACGATCGCCGTCAGCTTCATCCTGATCATCCCGATCGAGCCGCTGATCTGGCTGCTGACGGTCCCGTCCGGGCTGCTCATCGGCTACTACGCGAACCAGCGCTCGGATCGCCGCGCCGGCCCGTGGTCGCGCATCCTGCGCAACGGCATCTTCGCTGGCGCGGTGACCGGACTGTCCTTCGCTGCCCTGATCCTGCTGCTGAAGGCGATCTTCTTCTTCGCCGACACCGGATACCCCGACTTCAACCGGATCGACCCATCGACGGGCCAGGTCATCCCTCCGACCTGCACTACGGGCGCCGACTGCGTCTATGCGCGCTACGTGGCGCTCGGTCGTGGGCCGGAGCTGCAGGCGGCCGGGGCGGTCGACGCCGCCTCATTCGGCGCGCTCTACTGGCAACAACAGTTCACGGTTGCGGGAAGCCTCTTCCTCGTCACGACGGCAGGTGGTCTCGCTGGGGCCGTGTTGTACGGCCTGGCGCGGCCCAAGCCCACGGTCCCCGGTAACTCGGTGACGACTCCCGCCTGATCCGAAAAGGTCTCTCCGCCCGTGGGCCCGCCGCGCGCCGGACACGACGACGCCCCGGGGATGTGGCCCGGGGCGTCGAGGCGGCGGGGGACGCGGGGCTCGACGGGCCGAGCTAGCTCGGCCCGGACTAGGACTTCGTCGTCTTGCGCGCCGTCGACTTGGTCGTCGTCGACTTTGTCGTCGTCGACTTAGCGGACTTCGCGACGGTCGTCTTCGACGTCGACGCCTTCGTCGCAGCGCGCGTCGTCTTGGCGGGTGCGGTCTCAGCCGGTGCGGCGGTCTCGCGAGCGGCGGCCGCCTCGGCTCGAGCAGTCTTGCTTAGCGCGGCCCGGGCCTTGCCCGCGGCGGTCTGAGCGCCCTTCGCCTTGGCCGACTTGCCGGCAGCGATGCGGGCCTTGGCCGCCTTCGCCTGAGCGGCCCTGCCGGTCTGCTTGGTGACGCGACCACCACTCGAGACGCCCGTTCCGCCGAGGGCCGCGTTGATCTTGATGGTCAGGCGCGACTTGCGGCGTGCGGCGGCATTGGGATGGATGGCGCCGACCTTGGCCGCGCGGTCGAGCGCCGAGAGAGCCTCGATCAGGGCCGTCGTCGTGGCCTCGCTGTCTGCGGTCGCAGCGGTGGTCAGGGCCTTCGCGACGTATGTCTTGGCGGCGCTTCGACGCGGGGCAAGCACCTCCCGGCGGCGGGTCGCCTGCCGGACGCGCTTGAGACCTGACGGCGTTCGGGCGCCCGACCAGGTGCGGGGCGTCTTGGCCAAGGGGAACCTCTCTGGTGGATCGTGTCGAGTGGGCGGATGATCAGCGACGGCACGGGGTGAGCGCCGGACGCGAGGGCGGATGGTACCACAGGACCGCTCCAGCACCCAGCGACGATGAGCTTCTCAGGACACCTCGAAGACGCGGCCTTCGACCACCTCGCGGTCCTCGAGCGTGGTCGTCGTCCTGACCGGATATCGGGCGAGTTCCGCGAACCCCGATTCGGCCGGCGGGAGGTACTTCCGCCCCGGATCGCCGACGAGCACCCGGACGCCGCGCGCGGACGCGGCGCGCAGCCACGGAAGTACGCGGTCGGCGAGCGGGCTCTCGTACCACGTGTCGGCCGCAAGCAGGACGTCGACCGACGGTGGCGGCTCGTCCAGCAGGTCGCGTGCCGCGTAGCCGATATGCACCCGATTCGCGCGCGCGTTCAGCGCGACGGCTGCCTCCGCGAACGGATCGACATCGACGGCACTCACCGTCGCGCCGACTCGCGCGGCGACGATGCCCACGAGTCCGCTGCCAGTCGCGAAGTCAAGGACCGTGCGTCCGGCGACCTCGTCCGGGTGGTCGATAAGCCAGCGTGACAACGCCAGGCCGCCGGCCCAGGCGAAGGCCCAGAACGGGATAGGTGCGTCATCGAGACCGAGTGTCTCCTCGGTCGCATGCCATACCGGGTCCACGGCGTCGGCGAGGTGAAGTCGGATGCCCGGCAGGCCATCGACCTTGCGCAAACGGGTGTGCCTTTGGACGAAGGCACGTCGGTGCGACAGCGGCAGGCGACGTGGGGACGACTCGACGCGGGCCATCGCGGCGCAGGCTACAGCCGGAGCGACTGAAGCACCGGCTACACTCCCGCCTCGTGACGATCCCCCAGGACCGCCTCCGCAACTTCTCGATCATCGCCCACATCGATCATGGCAAGTCCACGCTCGCCGATCGGTTGCTGGAGCTGACGCACACGATCGACCGACGCCAGATGACGAGCCAGGTGCTCGATTCCATGGACCTCGAGCGCGAAAAAGGCATCACCATCAAGGCGCGTGCCGTGCGGCTCGAATACACGGCGAAGGATGGCCTGACCTACGGGCTCAACCTCATCGACACCCCCGGCCACGTCGACTTTTCCTACGAGGTGAGCCACAGCCTCCAGGCTTGCGAGGGGGCGATCCTCGTCGTCGATGCGACGCAGGGCATCGAGGCCCAGACGCTCGCGAACGTGCATCTCGCGCTGCGCGAGAACCTGACCCTGATCCCGGTGCTGAACAAGATCGACCTCCCGTCGGCAGACCCCGACACGATCATCGAAGAGCTCGAGAACGTCCTGGCCATCCCGCGCGAAGAGGTGATCCTCGCGAGCGCGAAGGACGGAACCGGAGTACCCGACATCCTCGAGGCGATCGTCGAACGGATCCCGGCGCCGAAGGGCGACCCAACAGCGCCGGTCAAGGGTCTGATCTTCGACAGCCACTACGACGCCTACAAGGGCGTGATCGTCTATGTCCGGCTCGCCCAGGGCACGCTCAGGACCGACGACGCGATCCGGCTCATGGGCAGCGCGGCAACAGCGGAACCGCTCGAACTCGGCGTCTTCCGGCCCCAGCTCGTGCCCGTCAAACAACTGACGGCGGGCGAGGTCGGCTATATCGCCACGGGGCTCAAGAACGTGCGCGAGGCGCAGGTCGGCGACACGGTCACGACCCAAGCTCGACCCGCGGACCGCCCCCTGCCCGGCTACCAACCGGCGAAGAGCCTCGTGTTCGCCGGTATCTATCCGGTCAGCGGCGAGGACTATCCACTGCTCCGCGACGCGCTCGACAAGCTCCACCTCAACGACGCCAGCTTCACCTTCGAGCCGGAGAGCTCCGTCGCCCTGGGGTTCGGGTTCCGCTGCGGATTCCTGGGCCTGCTCCACATGGAGATCGTCCAGGAGCGTCTCGAGCGCGAGTTCGACCTCGAGTTGATCGCGTCCGCGCCGTCGGTCGAATACCACGTCCAGCTCCAGCACAGCCGTGGGACCGTCGTGGTCGACAACCCCGCGCGCCTGCCGGACCCGTCGGACATCGAGTCGATCGAGGAGCCCTGGGTGAAGCTCAGCGTCGTCACCCCGAGCCAGTACATCGGCGCGTTGATGGAGCTGTCGACGAACCGGCGCGGGTCGTTCGTCGACATGGAATATCTCGACCCGACCCGTGTCGTGCTCCATTTCGAGATGCCGCTCGCGGAGCTGATCGTCGATTACTTCGACCAGCTCAAGAGCCGGAGCCAGGGCTACGCGTCCATGGATTACGAGGAGCTCGGCTATCGCGAGGCGAACCTCGCGAAGGTCGACATCCTCGTCAATGGCGAGCCCGTGGACGCGCTCAGCATCATCGTCCACCGCGATCGCGCGCAGTCGACGGGGCGCGCCCTCGCGGAGCGGCTCAAGCAACTCATCCCGCGCCAGATGTTCGAAGTCCCGATCCAGGCGGCGATCGGAAGCAACGTCATCGCACGCGAATCCGTTCGGGCCATGCGCAAGAACGTCCTTGCCAAGTGTTACGGTGGCGACATCACCCGCAAGCGCAAGCTGCTCGAGAAGCAGAAAGAGGGTAAGCAGCGGATGAAGCGGGTCGGCTCCGTCGAGATCCCCCAGGAGGCATTCCTCGCGATGCTGCGCATGGACGAGGCGTAACACCCGGTGGAAGCGCTCTTCGACATCTCACGCGGTCTCATCGTCATCGGACTGACGTTGCTGCTCGTCCTGCTGCGTCTCGATGCGGAGAAGTTCGGCGTTGCCGAGTACTACGAATCGACCCGGGATGGGGAGCGGCCGCGCGTTCGACGCCGGCTGGCCTGGTACGGCCTCGGGACCGGGCTGGTCATCGCCATCGCGTACATCCACCCGTCGCCCCAGGGCGACCTCTACCTGGGGACCGGCGATCGCCTCGGGGCTGTCACCGGCGGGCTGATCTTCGCCGGGCTCGGTGTCGCGCAGGCGCTGGCGTTCGCCACGCTTCGCTATCAGCGGATCCGCTTCCCGGACATCCGCTCGTACCCGGGCGCGCTGCTGAACTCCACGGCGACCGCGTTCATCGACGAGGCAACGTTCCGTGGCGCGATCTTCGGCTCGCTGCTGGCGGTCGGCCTGGACGCGAACCTGGCCAACATCATGCAGACCCTGTTGTATGTACTCACGACGCGACTCGGGGCACCCGGCCGGGACCGCTATCTGCTGGTCCTGACGCTCGGGATCGGCCTGATCGCCGGATGGCTGACAGCCGTCACGGGCGGTATCGCCGCCGCGTTCCTCGGCCACGCCGCCACCCGCTTCGCGGTGTTCCTCGCTACGGGCCACACCGGTCAGACGCTGCCCAAGGGGCGTGAGGTCGAAGAGATCGACCGCCGCCGCCGGCCGCCCGATGGCTGGCGGGTCATCGGGTCACGGGAGTCCGCACAACACGACTGATGAGCCCGACCGCCACGTCGGCCGAGCGATCCTCGGCGGTGCGCCCACCGGTCGCGCTGTACATCCATTTCCCCTTCTGCGTCTCGCTCTGCCCCTACTGCGACTTCGTCGTCATCGCCGGGTCGGCGGCGCGTGGCCCGCGGAACCGGATCGGCCAGTTCCTGGACGCCGTGCTCGTCGAGCTCGAGTTGCGGGCCGACGCGCTCGATGCAGGGTTCGGCCCGCCCGGGAGTCGCGGTCGGCCAGCGCTCGGGTCCGTCTACCTCGGGGGCGGCACGCCATCCTTGCTCCCTGCCGACGACGTCGCCGGGCTGGTCTCCCGCGTTCGCGAGCGGTTCGGTGTCAGCGACGACGCCGAGATCACCCTCGAGGCGAATCCGGGACCCGACGAGCGCGGTGACCCAGCGGCACTCCGGAAGGCGGGGATCACCCGGATCTCGTTCGGCGCCCAGTCGTTCGACGACACCGAGCTGCGCAAGCTCGGCCGTCGCCATCGGGCGCGGCATGTCGTCGATGCAGTCGAGGCCGCCCGAGCGGCGGGCATCCCGTCCATCAACGTCGATCTGCTGTACGACATCCCCGACACCGACATGACGACCTGGATGCACACGCTGGACACGGCGCTCGAGGTCGCCCCCGACCACCTTTCGCTCTATGCGTTGTCGCTCGACGACCCAGTGGCCGAAGGTCTGACCGGCCCCGAGGGCGACCACCTCGTGACGACGAAGGGCGCCCGACGGTGGCGCGACGCCGTCCGGCCGGGCCAGGACGAGGATCGGGCGGCCGGCCAGTACCACCACGCCGTCGTCGCCCTCGAGGACGTCGGCTATCGCGGGTACGAGATCTCGAACTGGGCACGTCCGGGTCACGAGAGCCGCCACAATCTTGCGTACTGGCAGCGCCGCCCGCACGAGTCGCTGGGTCCGGGCGCCCACGCATTCGATGGTCAGGACCGGCGCTGGACGTCCGCACGGCTCGATGCATACGTGGCTGCGCTCGCCGCAACGCCGCCGGCCCTGCCACCCGGCGGTGCGGAGCGCCTGGACGATGCTTCCGCGGCGATCGAGGCGTTGATCCTGGGCCTGCGGCTCGACACGGGAGTGCCCCTGAGCGCGGCCCACGAACCGCCCCTCGCCGACGTCTTCGGCTGGGCCCTGGCCGCGGAACTCCTGACCGTGACCGACGACGATCGCGTCGTCCTCACGACCCGTGGCCGGCTGCTCTCGAACGAGCTGTTCGCGCGGCTCGTCTGACGCCGGGTCGTCGACGACCCGGCGGCTCCGGTCAGGCGGCGCTCTCGTCCACCACGTCGGCGGCAGCTTCGATCATCACGGAGGCGACGGCGCTGTAGGCGGTCGCCCACGCATCGGCGGTCTCGTCATCGAAGGCCTCACCGAGGCCTCGATCGAGCGCCCAGAGCAGTGCCGCCTCGACGGTGTCGTAGTGGCGTTGACGCACCCCATAGCCGGCATGGACCCGGCCGAGCGCCTCGAGGACGGGGACGACCCGCTCGAAGTCGTCGAGGCTTGAGACGAGCAGGGCGAGCGTCTGCATCAGGATCCCGCGCTGCGCCTGCATGTCGGTCTTCGCGAAGAGGCGCTTGATCGCGGGATCCGACTCGAAGAGGCGGTCGTAGAAGAGGCGCGCCGCAGCGTCCGAGATCGGTTCGACCGCCGACCAGCTCGTCCGGATCAGATCGATCTGTCGCGGGGTCATGCGATGGGCTCCTGGTTCACGACCATCCCTCCGCGGAAGCCGCATCGAGACAGCTTCCTCTGACCGCCGCACACGGGACATGGACATCCGTCGATGCCTTCGTTCGGCAGATGTCGCATGCGTGCGGCCGCCGGTCGCGGATCGGCGGTCCGGGCGCGTTGACACTCGCCGCAGCGCGCTGCTACGATGCCAGCACATCTGTTAGCACTCTGACCCATAGAGTGCTAACGCCACGGGAGAACGAGTTTGGCGCGACGCGTCCGCAGCCCACTCGGCCCGCTGGACCTCCGCTCGCAGGCGATCCTTCGGGCCGTCATCGAGGAATATGTCTCGACGGCACAGCCGGTCGCGAGCCAGGCGCTCGTCGACCGATACGGCCTTGGCGTGTCGAGCGCGACCGTGCGGAACATCCTCGCGGAGCTCGAGGCAGCCGGCCTGCTGACGCATCCCCACACGAGCGCCGGTCGCGTCCCGACGGATGCCGGCTATCGGTTCTTCGTCGAGTCGATCGCCGATGCCGTCCCGCTGCCTGCTGTCGAGCAGTTGATGATCCGACACCAGTTCGGGCAGGTCGAGTTCGCGAGCGAGCACTGGTTCCGCCTCGCCGCGACGACCCTCGCCGGGTTGACCCGGGCCGCGGGGATCGCGACGCCTGCGAAGCCGCACGCCGCGCACATCCGGCGGATCGATCTCGTCTCCGTGAACGAGCGGATGGCCAGCCTGATCCTCGTGCTGCGAGAGGGCGCCATCAAGCAGGCCGCCATCACCGTCGATGAGGCCGAGCCGGTCGACCAGACGACGCTCAACGCGGTCGCCGGCCTGCTCAACGAGCGCGTGCTGGATCGGACGGCGACGTCCGCCGAGCAGATCCTCGCGTCGCTTGACGAGGCGGACCGGACGCAGCGGCTTGCCCAGCGCGTCGGTGAGCGGATCGTCCGGATCCTGCGCGAGTACGACGCAGCTGCCGTGGAGGAAGTGTTCTCCGACGGTCTGTTGAACGTCATGGAGGCGCCGGAGTTCGCGCAGAGCGACAAGCTCCGCCAGGTGTTCAGCGCCCTCGAGAACCGCGCGTACCTCGGCGAGCTCGTCGGCAGCGTGGCTGGCTCTGGGCGGATCCGCATCGTGATCGGCGCCGAGAACTCGCGCGAGGAGATGCACGACGTGACGCTCATCCTCGCTCCCTACGGGCGCCCGGGCCGCGCGATCGGCGTGGTCGGGGTCCTCGGCCCGACCCGGATGAGCTATCCCAACGCGATCGGCACGGTGGCATTCGTGTCCGGTCTCATGGACGAATTGGTGGACCATCTGTATGCCTGAACCCCGCGCGCCCCAGGGGGCGCATCGCACGCGCGCCGAAGCGCGCGCTGACGACATCGACATCCGGCCGACGAAGCTGCTCGCCGACATCGAGGAGCTACGTGGCGAGCTCGAGGAGACCAGGCGGCAGTCCGACGAGTACCTCGTCGCCCTCCAGCGCGAACGGGCCGAATTCCTCAACTTCAAGCGCCGGACCGCGGAGGAGCGTGAGCGCGACCTCGGTCTTGCCGGGGAGGACCTCATCCGCAAGGTGCTCGCCGTCGCCGACGACTTCGATCGCGCCATCGACGCCCGGCCCGAGTCGATCGCCGAGGAGGCGTGGTTCGAGGGCGTGGCGGCCATCGACCGCAAGCTTCGTGCCCTGCTCGAAAGCGAGGGCGTGAGCACGATCTCGGCGGAGCCCGGGATGACGTTCGACCCACGCGAGCATGACGCTATCGCCAACGTGCCCGGCACCGGTCGGCCCGAGGGCGAGATCGTCGAACAGGTCCGCCGCGGGTATCGACTCCGCGATCGCGTCCTGCGGCCGGCCCTTGTGGCCGTCGCCGCTGGTGACGCGGGCTCGGCCGACGCGGAACTCCCCGACTAAGACAAACGACCAGACCGAAGAACCGAACCTACCCGACGAGGAGCAGACACAGACCATGGCCAAGATCATCGGAATCGACCTCGGCACGACGAACTCCGTCGTCGCCGTCATGGAGGGCGGCGAACCGACCGTCATCGCATCCGCGGAGGGCGGACGGACCGTCCCGAGCGTCGTCGCGTTCACCAAGACGGGCGAGCGGTTGGTCGGTCAGCTCGCGAAGCGCCAGGCCGTCACGAACCCAGCCAATACCGTCTACTCGATCAAGCGGTTCATGGGCCGCCGCTGGGACGACCCCGAAGTCAAGCGCTCGCGCGAGCTCGTGCCGTACAACGTCGAGAAGGACCCGAGCTCCGACGGGATCACGGTGAAGCTCGCCGACGGAAAGACCTACTCGCCGCCAGAGATCAGCGCGATGATCCTCCAGAAGCTCAAGACCGACGCAGAGGCGTACCTCGGCGAGAAGGTGACCGAGGCGGTCATCACGGTCCCGGCCTATTTCGACGACACGCAACGCCAGGCGACGAAGGACGCCGGCCGGATCGCCGGTCTCGACGTCAAGCGGATCATCAACGAGCCGACGGCATCGGCCCTGGCCTATGGCCTGGACAAGAAGGGCGACGAGAAGATCGCCGTTTACGACCTGGGCGGCGGCACGTTCGACATCTCGATCCTCGAGGTTGGTGAAGGCGTCGTCGAGGTCAAGGCCACCAACGGCGACACCCATCTCGGCGGCGACAACCTCGATCAGCGGATCATCGACTGGATCGCGGCGGAGTTCAAGAAGAGCGACGGCATCGATCTCACCAAGGATCGGATGGCGCTGCAGCGCCTGAAGGAGTCGGCGGAGAAGGCGAAGATGGAGCTCTCGACGGTGATGGAGACTGACATCAACCTGCCCTTCATCACCGCCGATCAGAGCGGACCCAAGCACCTGCAGATGAAGCTGACCCGCGCGAAGTTCGAGCAGATCGTCGACGACCTGCTGCAGAAGACGGTCGGCCCCACCAAGCAGGCGCTCGCCGACGCCGGCGTCGACCCATCGAAGATCGACGAGGTCGTGCTGGTCGGCGGCTCGACGCGCATCCCGCGCGTGCAGCAGATCGTCAA
>DATNFQ010000037.1:0-2291 GCA_035606295.1 Patescibacteria group bacterium | reverse complement strand
GAAGCTCCCGCCCGATCGTCGGCGCTGTCGTCGTGGGACGCCATCCGAGCGCCGCGGCACGCGTCGAGGCACTCCCCGACGGAGCCCTCCCGGTCCGGCTGGTCCAGCCTCGGGTCGCTACCGCGAAGGCCGCCGTGATCGGCGAAGCGCGCCTGCTCACACGCATCGCGCGGCTGCGGGCAGGAGCGGCGGCAGGATCGTCTCAAGGACCGGCCGTCGCCGATCCGATGGAGGCCGCCTGGCGGGAGCTTGGCGGTGACGATGCCCCGGGGCGGGTGGTCCTCGTCCCCGCCGACGTGGAAGACGTGACCGCCATCGCGACCGCGTTCGGCGGGGAGGGCGCCAGACACCTTGCACCGGGCTCGCTCCGCTGGCTCGGTGACGTACGCGACGCCTCGGCGGCGCGTGTGGGACGATGAGCCGGATGCCCGACACGACCACCGACCGCCGGATCGCGATCATCGGGCTCGGCTACGTCGGGTTGCCCCTCGCGCTGGCGTTCAACGAGGCTGGGCTCGAGGTCGTCGGTGTCGATGCGAGCGATGCCCGCGTCGCCGAGCTGTGCGCTGGCCGGTCCCCGATCGACGATGTCGACGACGACCGCCTCGCCCGTGGTCTCGCCTCGGGGCTGCGCATCCTGTCGTCCCAGGAGGCCGATCTCGACGCGGTCGACGCAGCGTTCGTCTGCGTCCCAACGCCGATCACCGCGACCAAGGATCCCGACCTCGGTCCGGTCCTGGCTGCCGCCGACTACCTCTGCAGCCGCGTCCGCGAAGGCCAGCTGATCGTGCTCCAGTCGACGACCTTCCCGGGGACGACGGTCGGTCCGTTCCGGGAGGCGATCGAGCGGAGCGGACGCACGGCTGGTGTCGACTTCGATCTCGCGTTCGCGCCGGAGCGGGTGAACCCCGGCGATCCGGTGAGTGCCTCACGGGCGATCCCGCGCCTGGTCGGTGCGACCACGCCCGAGGCGACGAAACGCGCCGGCGCGCTCCTTCGCCACATCAACGACCAGGTCATCGAGCTGTCGTCGCCCGACGCGGCCGAGCGCGCGAAGCTGCTCGAGAACGTCTTCCGCAACGTCAACATCGCCTTCGTCAACCAGCTCGCGCTGTTGTGCGAGCGGATGGGCCTCGATGTCTGGGAGGTCATCGACGCGGCCGCGACGAAGCCGTTCGGATTCATGCGCTTCACGCCGGGGCCCGGTGTCGGCGGGCACTGCATCCCGGTCGATCCGTACTACCTGTCGTGGCGTGCCCGTGAATTCGACTTCATCGATCGATTCGTCGAACTCGCCGGTGACATCAACTTCGCCATGCCGCGCCACGTGGTCGATCTCGTGGCCGAGGCGCTCAACGACCGCGGCAAAGCGCTCAAGGGCGCGCGGGTCGGCGTCCTCGGTGTCGCGTTCAAGCCGAACGTGCGCGACGCTCGGAACTCGCCGGCGGCTGCCGTGATCGCGGGGCTCGCCGACCGAGGCGCCGACGTCCACTTCCACGACCCGCATGTCGATGTCTTCGTGGATGCCGATGGCACCCAGCATCACGGGGTCGGTCTCGACGATCTCCTCGGAGCGTCGGATGTCGTCACGGTCGTGACCGCCCACAAGGCGATCGACTGGGATCGCGTGTTCGACCGCGCCGACCTCGTCGTCGATACCGTCGACAGCTCCCGGGATCGCGCCGTCCGCCCACGGCAGGTGCTGCGCCTCGGCGCGGGTTGGTCGGCTCGCACGTCGCGGTGAGTCGAGGCCGAGCCGTCCTCCTCGTCGCGAACACCGCGGCCCCCTACTCGCGGGGCTTGCGCGTCGCTCGGAGCCTCGCGGCCGCCGGTTGGGAGGTCGAGATCGCGGCCGTCAGTGGGGCCGACGTGCCCGATGAGGAGCGCGACGGCGACATCGTTACGCGCAGGTATCACCCGTCCGGGCCGTTCAAGCGCTGGTCCGGTCTGCCGCCGACACCGAAGCCACCGACCAAGCTGCTGAAGGACCTGGTCCGCCGTGCGGATCGCGGGCTGAAGGCCTGGCTGTGGCCGCTCCACGTCCGTGGCTGGTGGCGGACGCTCCGCCGGGAGCTGCCACCCGCCGATCTGTATCACGCGTTCGGGATCTTGACCGTGCCCATCGCCGTCGAGCTCGGGGCGAAGGCCCGGCGCGCTGGACGGCAGGGGATCGTCGTCTACGACGTCATCGACGCGATCCTCGACTCGAACAACTACGCGAACGTGCCGCCACCGCTGCTCGACCGGTACCGGAACAAGGAGGCCGGGTGGGTGCGCAAGGTGGATGCCGT
>DATNFQ010000036.1:0-2128 GCA_035606295.1 Patescibacteria group bacterium | reverse complement strand
CACGTCGACGGGAACAGATGGTCACGAAACCGCGGATCGGGGCCACACAGATAGTGGATCGTGGAGGCTCGAAATGACTCAGGGGACCACCACGTCCGCCGCGAAGCGATCGCCGCTCCTGCCGCTGGCTGTCGGACTCCTTGCGGCCCTCGCATATGACGCGGGGGTGATCACCACGATGGTGATCGGGAGCCCGTCTCATGGGTCGCTCGCGGCGCCGGTGGTGGCACCCGGCCAGGCGCCGGTGATCAACACCCATCGGATCGTGCCCGGGCCGAACGAGTACTAGGTCAGGATCCGTCCATGCAGACCGGCGTCGTTCCGACCCGGCGCCGGTCTAAAGGCTCGAGGTAGTACGGGCGAGAAATAAAGGAAAGCCCTCCCTGTAGAACTGACCGGACACCTGATGGCGGCGGGCTCGGACGCGCCTAACGTCGTGGTGTGGTCAACCAGCCGCGGAACACAGAACCACCACCCACAGATCGGAGGGCTCACAGATGAACCAGCAGAGCATCGCCCCGGTGGCGAAGCGATCACCCATCCTGCCGTTCGCGGTCGCGCTGGTCGCGGCCGTCGCGTATGGAGCCGGGGTCATCACGACCACTCTCGTGGCGTCGAACATCACGCAGCCGGCGAGTGCCGGCCAGGGCGCCCCGATCGTCCGCACCATCCAGACACACCGCGTCGTGGCGGGGCCGAACGAGTACTAGCCGCCACATGGTGGTATGACCGGCGCCGGTTCGCCCGGCGCCGGTCATACGGTGCTCAGTCGCCGGTTTCGAACCGGAACGTGTCCAGGACGGGTTTGACGGTCGACTCGAGATCGGCGAGCGTCTTGCCGCTCGTCGAGTCGAGCATGACGATGACATTGCTATCGTGCCCGTCGTCGAGGATCATCAGCCGGAGGCGCTCGGGACCGCTCACGCCCCAGAACGCCGGCTCCCCCTCGACGTTGTCGTCGAGGAACAGCGGGACCGACGGGATCCCCTTCATGAAGGGGCAGTCCTGCTTCCAGTCCGGTGCCACACCGACGCTGATCACGCTGCCGTCAAGGCCGCCGATCGAGGTCCGCTGTGGCGTCGTCGCGATGAGCCGGTGATCACTGGTGAACGCCTGGATGAGATCCAGGGCCCTGTGGCCGGTCCCAAGTGCCGCTTCCTCGGGGCAGTCGCGAGCGCCGGACGCGACGCGCATGTCGTACCAGACGCGCACGCTCTCGGAGTCGAGCACGTTGTCGGGATGCAGTCCGAAATGGCGCGGCATCGCTTCGCTCAGGTACCACTCGGCCGGTACTCGCATCGTTACGTTCGGGGCCGCGTTGTCGAAGACATACGTGCCGGCGTCGAGTTTCTTCGCGACCCCGGCGAGACGGATCGGCGCCTCGGCAGGCGATGCGGACGGCGATGGCGCGGTCGACGCGGGCGCGGATACGGATGCTGACGGTGCACTCGATGGGCTCGCCGGCGCGGGCGAACACGCGCCGACGGCCATGAGCAGGGCAGCACAAACCAAGGTGCGGGTCATGAGGATCTCCTTTCAGGACGCTGACGGGACAGGCAGCGGCGTCTCGACAGGTCCGGTGTCGAAGGTGAAGCTGTCGATGATCGGCATCGAGCGAGCCACGAGCTCGTCGAAGGTGGTGCCATCGGCGGAGTTGACGATGAACATCACGTTGCCGCCGTTGGGTCGATCGAGGATCACGACCCTCAACCGGTCGTCGCGATCGACGCCCCAGAAGGGGCCGTTCGTGATCTCCGGCCCCGGCGCGGTGGTGACGTAGTCGGCATCGTCGACGAACAGAGGAACGGTCGGGCTGCCGTCCGTCATGAACGGGCAGGTGGACGTCGTGGTCGGCGAGATGCGGACATCGAGGGACTGACCTTTCAGGCCGCCGATCTCGACATCGACCGGCGTCGTCACGACGATCCGCCCGTCGTTCACGAGGTCGCGCACCATCGCGTCGACGGTCGGCGCGATCCCCGGCTCCGGCGCCTCCGTGCATGCCGCGTCTTTCGCCGAGATATGCATGTTGTAGAACACACGGATCGTGTCGTCGGGCTTGGCGTCCGTCGGTGCGAGCGAGTAGTCGAGCATGCCCATCGTCGAGATCTGCCAACCGGCGGGGACC
>DATNFQ010000035.1:0-2194 GCA_035606295.1 Patescibacteria group bacterium | reverse complement strand
CTGTACCAGGAAGGCACGAGCCTCGCCAAGTACTCGGGCACCTGGTCGACCACCTCATCGAGCACCGCCAGTGGCGGCAAGCTGCGGACAACGACCCAGGCCAACGCCTATGTCGAGTTCAAGCGAGCAGCGCTGGCGACGGCGATCGTCGGCCGGCGCGGGCCGACGAGCGGCAAGGCCAAGGTCTATGTCGATGGCGTCCTCGTCTCGACGATCGACCTCTACCACGCGACCTCGCAATCTCGCGTCGTCCTGTTCAGTCGGTCGTGGTCGACCGTCGCGACGCACACCATCCGGGTCGTCGTCCTCGGGACAGCCGGTCGGCCGCGGGTCGATATCGACGGGTTCGCGATCGCTCGCTAGGGCGGACCCGCCACGGAACGACGAGGGCCTCAGGACCCCCGGTACGTCGTCATCGAGAACGGCGCCAAGAGCAGCGGCACGTGATAGCTGCGCTCGGGATCCTCGACCCGGATATCGACCGCGATCTTCGTGAAGAACGAGCCGTCCTCGTGGGCGACGTCGAATTCGAGTCGGTAGTCCCCGGCCTGCATCGGTCGTTCGAGGAGATCGCGGACACGACCGTCCCCGTCGGTCAGGGCCTGGGTCATCCGCATCGGCCCGCCCTCGCCGACACCGAGTCGAGACAACGTGACGCGAACCCCGGCCGCAGGTACCCCGCGTTCCGTGTCGAGGACGTGGGTGCTGATGGTCGGGCGCTGCTGTCCGGGCTCCGCGGCCACGCTATCCTCCCGCCATGGGCTTGCTGCGGATCGAGGTGGGTGACCTGCACTTTAGCGCCCGCTGGGAGCCGGAGGCGCCCCAGACCATCGAAGCGATCCGGCGGATGCTCCCGATCGAATCGAAGCTGATCCACTGCCGCTGGTCGGGCGAATCGACCTGGATCCCATACGGCGACTTCCGGCCCGGCATCGATTACGAGAACCACACGTCGCATCCCTCCCCCGGGATGCTGGCGATGTACCCCGGCGGCATCAGCGAGTGCGAGATCTTCTTCCCGTACGGCGCCTGCACGACGTCGTCGAAGGTCGGACAGCTCGCCGCGAACCATTTCGCGTCGATCGTGCCGGACGACGGCTGGCAAGATCGCCTTCGTGAGGTCGGCCGGCGCGCGCTGTGGGATGGCGCGCAGCCGATCAGGATCGCCGAGGTCGAGGCCTGACCGAGCTCGTCGTACGCGGCGGCACGGTCGTCACGGCTCAGGGTTCACGACCTGCGGACATCGCCGTCGACGGCGGACGGATCAGCGCGATCGAACCATCGCTCGAGGGGCCGGCGGCAAGCGCGGACCGGGTGATCGATGCGACCGGGATGCTGGTCCTCCCCGGGGTCGTCGACGTCCATACCCACACGCGAGTCGCGACGGATGCCGAGCCCGACCGCTTCTTCCAGGACTCCGTGGCAGCCGCGTACGGCGGCACGACGTCCTTCTTGTCGTTCAATAACCCGGGAACCGGGTCATCGCCGGCCGCGGAGCGATCGCTTCGAACGGGGTTGGCGGAATGGCGCGCTGCCACGGACGGGGACAGCGCGATCGACTACGGACTATCGCTGGCCGTCTCCGGTCACGCCGACGATCCGCTCGCAGAACTGCCCGCGACGATCGATGGCGGGGTCGCGACGTCGAAGGCCTTCATGGTCTTCGACTTCCGCCTGCCCGATAAGACGCTGTTCGATGCGATGCGGGTCATGGCCGATCGCGGCGGGATGCTTCAGGTCCACTGCGAGGACCCGGTCCTGCTGGACCACGCGGTCGCGGCAGCGCTGCAGCGTGGTGACACGCTGCCACGTCACCACGCTGCCTCACGGCCACCGTACGTCGAGGCGGTCGCGACGGCGCGCGCGCTCGCGTTCGCCCGAGCGACCGAATCGCCCGTCCATGTCGTCCACCTATCGTCGGCTGCGGCACTCGACGAAGTTCGCCGCGCTCGTGCGGCCGGTGTCCGGGTCTCAGCCGAGACGTGCCCGCATTACCTGGTGCTCACCGAGGAGCGCTACGACGAGCCGGATCCGGTTCGGTGCGCGTGCTACGTCATCTCGCCACCCCTCCGCGCGACGACCGACCGCGACGCGTTGTGGGAGGGCCTCGCCGACGGCTCGCTCGACCTCGTCGCGACGGACCACGTCCCGGATCGTGTGGGCGTCGAGAAGGCCGAGGCTGGTAGCGGTGTCT
>DATNFQ010000034.1:0-13081 GCA_035606295.1 Patescibacteria group bacterium | reverse complement strand
CACCGCCGAGGAGCTCGGCGCGGGCTAGCCCTGCAGCCCCGCCTTCACCTCGCCGATCCGCTCCATCGTTTCGAGGTCGAACGGGTTGCGGAAGACGACGATGATCTCGTCGAGGCCCGCTTCCTGATACCTGTGGACCAGGTCCACGAAGTCGGCGGGTGGGCCACCGAACGTCAGGCCGCGGTCGGACCCATCGGACCCGAGCTTGCCTTCAAGGTCATGGACCCTGGCAGTCTCCTGCCAGACCTCCATCGCCGCCCCGGGTGTGTCCCGAAGGACCGTGTGCGTCGTGACTGTCCGCTCGATCGTCGCCGGGTCGCGTCCCACCTCGCCGCACCGTTCCTCGAGCACCGCCCCGAGCTCCTGGAAGCGTTCCGGGGAGCCGTAGGCGTTCCAGACGTCGGCATAGCGGGCCGTCGTGCGAAGTGTCTTGGTCTTGCCGGAGCCACCGATCAGGATGGGCAGCCGCGGCTGCACGGGTCGTGGCTCGCAAAGCGCGTCGGTCATCTCGAAGAAGCGGCCCTGGTGGGTGACGCGCTCGCCGTCGAGAAGCCGCCGGATCAGCATGGTCGCCTCATCCAGCCGGTCGAGACGCTCACCGAAACCCGACCCGAAGTCGATGCCGAAGGCCTCGTGTTCCCGGTCGAACCAGCCACCGCCGAGACCGAGCACGGCCCGCCCGCCCGAGACGTGATCGAGGGTCGTCGCCAGCTTCGCGATGACGCCCGGATTGCGGAACGTCGTCGACGAGACGAGCAGCCCGAGCCTCGCTCGCGACGTGACCGACGCGACCGCATGGAGCGATGCCCACCCCTCGAGCTTGGGGTCGTCCGGTGAAGCCTCATCGGACAGCAGGTGGTCGTCGAGCCAGATCGTGTCCCAGCCCGCGCGCTCGGCCGCGAGGCAGGCGTCGCGCAGATCGGGCCAGTCAGTGCGCTGGATCCAGAACGCCGCGCCGAAACGCACCCTCAGCTGTCCAGCGTGGAGAGGAAGCGGAACACCGGGGTCGCCGTGGCGTAGGCCTCGGCGAGGATCCTCGGCAGATCGGGCGAGTACACCTCGTCGTCCGACAACCGCCGGCCGAACACGAGGTCCTTGTACCGGAACATCTCCGCCATCGGATGGTCCGGCGGGTAGCCGGACGGGACCCGCTTGAGCGTCTCGTGGCTCTCGACCCCACCGAACTCGGCGATGAAGGCCGGATCTTCGAGGGCAGCTCGGACCCGGCCCTCGTCGTCGACGATCGCATCTCGGAATGCGTCCAATCGCGGCTTGGTCGCCTGCCACATCCCGCCGCCGGCGTAGTTGTTGCCGGGCTGGAGGTGGAAATACGCACCATTCGCGTGCTCGGTATGGGAGATCTCGCTGTCCGGAGCCATGTCGGCGACCCACGGGAATGAGGCGCCGAGGTGGGTCTTGTACGGCGACTTGTCCTTGGCGAACCGGGTATCGCGGTAGATCCGGAAGATCGACCGCTTCGGATCCGCCTGGAGCGGAACCCCGCGCTCGTCGAATGCATCTGCCAGCGCGCCGACGAACGCTTCCATCGGCTCCTTGAGGAGTTCCTCGTATTCCGCCTTGCGTGGCTGGAACCACGAGCGGTCGTTGTTCTGGGCGAGCTCGGCGAGGAAGTCGATCGCTTCGGGGCGGAAGCCCGTGAATCGGTGGACAGCGATGGCCATGGCGACGATCTCCTCGCGGCGTTGCCGTCATCGTACGCGGGCTCGCTTACCTATCGGTCATCGAGACATCACCGCCACTATCCTGCGCACCGTGAGCGCCAGACCACGGCACGAGCCAGAGCGCGCCGCCGCCGATCTCGCGGTCGTGCTCGTCGACTGGTACCGCGAAAATGGACGCGATCTCGCGTTCCGCCGCAGCGCTGATCCATACGCGGTCCTCGTCTCGGAGGCGATGGCGCAGCAGACGCAGGCCGAGCGGGCCGCCGCCTACTGGGAACGGTTCATGACGCGCTTCCCGACCATCGACGCGCTCGCCCAGGCCACACCCGCCGACGTCCTTCGAGAGTGGCAGGGGCTCGGCTACGACCGGCGAGGGCTCGCCCTGTGGCGTGCCGCACGGACGATCCGCGACGAGTACGACGGTCGGGTCCCCGACTCGATCGACGAGCTCGAGCGGCTGCCGGGCGTCGGGCCATATACCGCGCGTGCGGTCGCTGCCATCGCCTTCGGGCAGCGCGTTGGCGCCGTCGATGTCAACGTCCGCCGAGTGCTCGGTCGCGTCATCGGCGGCACGACCGGTATCCCCGATGCAGCCACCCGGGCGGCCGCCGACGCGGGAGCCAGCGCGATCGATCCTGCGACATGGACCCACGCCGTCATGGACCTGGGCGCGACCGTCTGCCGTCCGCGGGATCCACGCTGCGATGTCTGTCCGGCTCGCCCGTTCTGCCGATACCCGCTCGACGAACCCCCTGCAACGGTCGCTAGGGCGACGCCCATGCCACCCTTCCCGACTACTTCCCGCTGGCTTCGCGGCCGCATCCTCGACCGTCTGCGCGAGGCCCGAGCCGAGGACTGGGTCGCCCTCGATGGCCCGATCGGCGGGCACACCCTCGAACGCGTCCATGCGGCCACGGAGGCGCTTGCGAGCGAGGGGATGGTCGAGATCGGACATAGGTCCGCCAGCGCGATCCACGCCAGACTCGCGCTGGCCTGAGCCCGGCACGTCGGTCGGCTACCCTTGAGGGGCCATGAAGACCAGCCCGGCGCCGAGCGGGACCGGGACCGCACGGCTGCCTGCCGACGATCCCACGCTCTTCGAGCTCGACCTCCGCGGGCTGCGCCATCGCTGGGCGGATCGAGCGACCCTGCCGGCCATCGGCGCGGAACAGATGCGCGGGGCCGATCGACGCGCGCAGGCGCTCGGGGTGAGCGAGGAACGTCTCATGGAGCACGCCGGGACGGCGGTCGCGGCGGCCGTGAAGGCGCTCGCGACCGACACCGAGCGCTGGGGGAAGGGTCCGATCGTGATCCTCACCGGCCCTGGCAACAACGGCGGGGATGGATATGTCGCGGCCCGGCGGCTCGCACTCAACGGTGGGAAGGTCGTCGTGGCGGTCGTCGCCACTGAAGCACGCCCCGAGGGCGCGACCGCGGCCAGGAACTGGGATCGCATCGCGAACGACCGCGGCATCGTCAAGGTCCACGCGCCGGTCGCGCGCGACGTGGCCGTGTTCAGCCAGGGGATCGACAAGGCGGCGGTCATCGTCGACGCGCTCCTCGGATCCGGCGTACATGGCCCGCTCCGGGAACCCATCCGGACGGCGGTCGACGTGATCGACCGCGCGCACCGTGCCGGTATCCCGGTCGTGGCCGTCGACACGCCCACGGCGATCGACCTGTCCAGCGGTGAGCCGTCCGATCCGGCAGTGGCCGCCGACCTGACCGTGACCTTCCATCGGCCGAAGACGGGTCTCCTCACCCGGCGTGGGGCGGCATACGCAGGACGCATCCTCGTCGCCCCGATCGGCATCCCGGCCGAAGCGGACCGTGGCTGAGCCCACGCCCCGGCCGCAACCCGGCTGGCCTCAGGTCGCTCTCGTCGCCGCGAGCGTCGTCATCGTGGTGCTCGGCGCTGCGCTGCTCACGGGTTTCCTCCCCGACGATCTCCAGCGCGCGATCTTCCACGGCCCGGTCCTGATCGGCGTCCTGATCGTCGGCACGGCATGGGTCCTGTGGCGGATCTCCCGCGGCCGCGCGATGGTCGACGAACGACCCTCCGACACCGACCGATGACCGCGCTCGCACCCATGTCGACATCCGCGTCGACCCCGCTCGTGAGACGCTCGACCGATCTCGCCCGGCTCGTCGATACGGCCTGGGACGTCCTGATCATCGGCGGTGGCGTGGTCGGCTCCGGGGCGCTGCTCGACGCAGCTTCTCGTGGGTTGACCGCCGCGCTCATCGAGCAGGACGACATCGCGGTCGGGACCTCGTCGCGGTCGTCCCGTCTCATCCACGGTGGCCTGCGCTACCTCGAGCAGGTTCACCTGCCGCTCGTCCGCGAGGCACTCGCGGAGCGGCGACGTCTGCTGCGTAACGCCCCGCATCTCGTCAGCCTCGACCCGCAGCTGTTCCCGGTCTACGGGATCCCGTTCCTGCACAAAGCGTTCTATGACGCCGGTCTGACCCTGTACGACATCCTCGGCGCCCGCCACGATGGCGGCTGGCATCGCCGGCTGAGCGTGCAGGGGTCGCTGGAGATCTGGCCATCGTTGCGCCGCCAGGGCCTCCGCGGAGGGTTGCTGTATCACGATGGCGTCGAGGATGACGCCCGTTTCGCGCTGTCCGTGTTGCGAACAGCGCTCGCCTCCGAGGCGGCACCCGTCGCGGTCACCCGCGTGCGAGCGACGGGTCTGCGCGCCGATGCCTCGACCGGTCCGATGCGGGTCGTCACCGCGACCGATCTCCTCCAGGGCGGAGACCTCGAGATCCGGACACGATCGATCGTCGACGCGACGGGCGTCTGGGCGGCGGAGCCCGGTCACCCGTTCGCAAGCCCGTCGATGCGGATCCTGCCCAGCCGCGGCGCCCATCTCGTCGTCGAACGGGACCGGATCCCGGCGAGTGCCGGGCTCACGATCCGTGTTCCCGGCAAGGTCGTCTTCTTCATCCCGTGGCCCGACCATTGGCTCATCGGCACCACCGACGCGCCGTACGAGGGACCGCCCGACCACGTCGCCGCGAGTGCGCTGGAGGTCGACGAGTTGCTCGCGACCGTGAACGCGACGCTCGACGTGAACCTGACGCGAGCCGACGTGGTCGGAACGTATGCCGGGCTGCGACCGCTCATCGCGCCGTCTGGCGGTTCGACGGTCAAGGCGTCCCGCGAGCACCGCGTCACCGCCGAGCCGAACGGTGTCGTGCGCGTCGCCGGCGGCAAGTACACGACCTACCGCGTCATGGCCCGCGACGTGATGGACGCCGCTCTCGGTCGAGCTGCGGCCCGATCGCGGCCGAGCCGGACCGCGGATCTGCGGGTTGTCGGCGCAGCGGACGAGGCGGCCCGCCTGCGCATCGCCGGCGAGCTCGCGACGATCGACTCGATCGCGGACGCACACCCCGAAGCCGCGACTCGCCTCACAGCCCGACACGGGACGGAGGCCCCGGCGATCGCCGCACTCGGAGCGGAGCTGGATCTGCTTCGGCCGCTCGTGCCAGGTCGGCCATTCCTTGAGGCGGAGGTCGCCTGGGCCGTCCGCCATGAACTTGCGCTCTCGGTCGACGACGTCCTGTCGCGGCGCCTGAGGCTCAGTCCGGAGCTCGGCGAGCACCGGGAAGCGGTCGCCTCGCGCGTCGCCGAGATCATGAGCCGAGAGCTCGGTTGGACGCCCATCGACTGCGAGCGAGAGCGGGACGCATACCTGGATTCAGCCGCTCGCGAATACGGTGTTCCGCCCAAGGCGTGGCGCGGTTACGCGCCGAAAGTCGGGGCTGTACAACCCCACCTCTAGCGCGTACCATCCCGCCGGTAAACGCCACGGCGCGGCCGTGGCCAGAACGTAGCTCGACGCACTCGGACTCCTCTCACGGCTGACGCGAGAAAACCCGATGGGATCGCGCCGGCTACCGAGAGGAGTTTCGTTCTTTGTACAGCGATAAGAATCTGACCTGCGCGGACTGTGGACAGGAATTCGTGTTCACGGCGTCCGAGCAGGACTTCTATGCACAGCGGGGGTTCACGGAGCCGCGCCGATGTGCATCGTGTCGCGCGAGCCGCAAGGCCGCGCGTAACGCCGACTCGGGCGGCGGGTCGTCCTACGGCAGCTACGGCGCCGGCGGCGGCTATTCGGCCGGCGGCACCGGCGGGTACGGCGGTGGCGGTGGCGGTGGCGGTGGCTACCGAGATCGCGGCCCCCGCGAGATGTTCACGGCCACCTGCTCGAACTGCGGCCGCGAGGCCCAGGTCCCGTTCCGCCCGACGAGCGGCAAGCCTGTCTACTGCAGCGACTGCTTCCGCAGCATCCGCGGCGCCTAAGCCCATCCTCTCGGCGCGGGCCGACGAACGGCCCGCCGAACCAGCGTGATCCCCGACCCGGGTCGTCAGCCGATCCGGGTCGATCGATTCCTGATCAGCTTTCGGTCGGGTGCTTCCCGCCGAGCAGCGCGAGATCGAACTTGCGCTCCTCGCCCTTGAGGAGCCGCTCGATGTTGTCGGCGTGCGCCAGCCAGATGAGGGCCGTCCCGACCGCCGAGTAGATCACGTACGTGAGCGGCGTATCCGGTACGACCATCAGGACTAGCAGCATCGCCGGGAACGTCGCGGCGCTGCCAAGGAGCGACCCCAGCGAGACATACCGGGTCAGCAGGATCACGACCACGAAGACCGGCGCCGACAGGAGCACGGCGATCGGCTGGATGACCAGCATCGTCCCGACACCGGTACCCACCCCGCGACCCGAGCGGAAGCCCACGAAGACGCTCCAGATCGCGCCCGCGACCGCGGAGATGCCGCACAGGACCTCGACCAGCGGGTCACCCGTGACGTAGCGAGCGAGCAGGACCGGGAGCGCGCCCTTGAGCAGGTCGCCCAGGACGACGACCGCGGCCCACTTGCGACCGAGCGCGCGGATCGCGTTCGTGCCGCCCGTCCGACCGGAACCGATCGAGCGGAGGTCCGGCCCGCCGACCAGCCGAGCCACGATCACACCGACGGGGATCGAGCCCGCCAGATAGGCGATGAGCATGAGGCCGACCGTTCGCGCGAGATCCGGTCCCACGGATGCTCCAGCTTCGGTTGCGAGGGCTCGAGGAGCCCGAGTCTAGCACCGGGCGCGGCTCAGGCCGCGATGGAGAGGTACGGCGGAACGCCCAAGCCGTTTGCGCCTCTGACGACGCCGCGCGTACTCTCTGGACGATGGCTGTCGGCTCCTCCAATGACTTCGACCTCGTGGTCCTCGGCGCCGGCACAGGCGGCTACACGGCCGCGTTCCGTGCGGCCCAGCTCGGGCTGAAGGTCGCCCTCGTCGATGAGGACAAGATCGGCGGCACATGCCTGCATCGCGGGTGCATCCCGACCAAGGCCCTGCTCGAGTCGGCTGCATTCGCCGACCGTGTCCGGCATGCCAAGGACTTCGGGCTGAACCTGCCCGGTGAGCCTGAGATCGACTACGCCCAGTTCGCCGCCCGACGCGATGCCGTCGTCAAGCGCATGTGGACCGGCGTGAAGTCGCTGATCACGAAGAACAAGGTGACGTGGGTCGAGGGTCGCGGCCGCCTCGACGGGCCGAACAAGATCCGCGTCAGCCAGCCCGGCGAGGACGGGACGCCCGGCAAGGGCGGCGAGCGCATCCTCCAGGCCACGGACGTGATCCTCGCGACGGGCTCGCGGGTCAGGTCCTTGCCGGGCCTCGAGCCCGATGGGACCCACATCGTGACGAGTGACGACGTCCTGAAGATGTCGACCCTCCCCAAGGACATCGTCATCGTCGGGGCTGGCGCCGTCGGGGTCGAGTTCGCGAGCATGTATCACGACGTCGGGGTCAAGGTGACCGTGCTCGAGTACCTCCCGAACATCGTCCCGCTCGAGGATCTCGAGGTCAGCAAGGTCGTCCAGCGCAGCTTCGAGAAGCGTGGCATCACGGTCATGACGAACGCCCGGTTCGACGCGAAGGCCGTCTCGAAAGAGAAGGACGGCATCTGCGGGATGGTCGGGCCGGAGGGCAAGGAGCAGTCAGAGCTGCGCGCCGAGATGATGCTCGTCGCGACCGGTCGAGCCGCCAACATCGAGGACATCGGGCTCGAGACGACCAAGGTCGAGACCGACCGCGGAGTGATCAAGGTGAATGGTCACATGCGGACGAAGGAGCCGCACGTGTACGCGATCGGTGACATCGTCGGCGGCCTGTGGCTCGCCCACGTCGCCGCGCACGAGGGCATCACCGCGGCGCACACGATCGCGGGCGAGTCGGACGTACACGAGATGGACTACGACGCGCAGCCCCGCGCCACCTATTGCCGCCCCGAGGTCGCCTCGATCGGCAAGACCGAGGAGCAGGTCAAGGCGGCCGGTACGCCCTACAAGGTCGGCAAGGTCCCGTTCCAGGCGATCGCCAAAGCGATCATCGGTGGCGACTACGAGGGCTTCGCGAAGGTCATCTCGAATGCCGAGACCCAGGACACGCTCGGTGTCCATGTCGTCGGCCCGCACGCGACGGATCTGATCGCCGAAGCGTCGCTCGCCTTCCTGCTCGACGCGACGCCATGGGAGATCGGGCAGGCGACACACGCCCATCCGACGCTCTCCGAGGTGATCGGCGAAGCGGCGATGGCCGTCGACGGACGCTCGATCAACTTCTGATCGAACGATGGCGGTGACGAAGGCGACCGACTCGAGCCTCGCCACCAGCGTCGGCCTGACCGACGAGGACCTCGTCGCGATGTACCGGCTCGTCGCTTTGGCGCGAGCCCTGGACGAGCGGATGTGGGTGTTGAACCGCGCTGGGCGCATCCCATTCGTGATCTCGGGGCAGGGTCATGAGGGCGCCCAGGTCGGGATCACGTGGCCGCTCACGAAGGGCCACGACTGGATCGCCCCCTTCTATCGCTCGATCGCGACGTGCCTCACGTTCGGGATGAGTCCGCGGGACATCCTGACCGCGCAATACGCGACCGCCAATGACCCCTCGTCCGGCGGTCGGCAGATGCCCGGCCACTACGGTTCGCACGAGCACAACCTCGTCTCGGTGTCGTCGCCGGTGGCGACCCAGTTGCTCCACGCGGTCGGGATCGCCCTCGCGGCCAAGATCCGAAAGACCGGCCAGGTCGCGATGACGACGATGGGCGAGGGGAGCAGCAATCAGGGCGACGTCCACGAAGGACTCAACTTCGCCGCGATCCACAAGCTGCCGTTCATCTTCGTGGTCGAGAACAACGGCTACGCGATCAGCGTCCCGCTGGCGCGCCAGGTTGCCGGTTCGAGCGTCGCCGATCGAGCGGCGGGCTACGGGATGCCCGGGATCGTGGTCGACGGCAACGATGTGCTGGCGTGCTACGTCGCTTCACGCGACGCGATCGATCGGGCGCGCGCCGGAGAGGGGCCGACCCTCATCGAGGCGAAGGTCCATCGACTGACAGCCCACTCATCCGACGACCAGCAGACGAAATACCGTTCCGAGGAGGAGCTTGCGGACGAGCGCGCCCGGGATTGCGTCCCCGGGTTCCGGATGCAGCTGCGAGGGGCGGGCGTCCTGACCGACGGCGTCGAGGAGAAGCTCACAGCTGAGATCAAGAGCATCGTCGACGAGGCGACGGACTACGCGGAGGCGCAGGCCGATCCTGATCCGTCAACGGCGACGCGGTACGTCTACGTCGAGGACGTCGACTGATGGCGACCAAGACCTTCATCGAGTCGATCCGCGAAACGCTCGCCGACGAGATGCGGCGCGACGACTCGGTGATCGTGCTCGGCGAGGACGTCGGCAAGAAGGGTGGTGTCTTCCTGGCGACGGACGGGTTGTGGGCCGAGTTCGGCGACGACCGGGTGATCGATACGCCGCTGACCGAGTCGATGATCGTGGGGGCGTCGATCGGCGCGGCCGTGAACGGCCTGCGGCCGGTCGCCGAGATCCAGTTCGCCGACTTCATCTTCCCGGCGTTCAACCAGCTGGTGTCCGAGGCGGCGCGGATGCGCTACCGCTCGAACAACGGTTACGGCGTGCCGATGGTCGTCCGGGCGCCGTATGGCGGCGGCGTCCACGGAGCCCTGTATCACTCGCAGAGCGTCGAGGCCTTCTTCACGCACGTGCCGGGGCTGAAGGTGGTCATACCGTCGACGCCGTACGACGCGCGGGGATTGTTGCGCTCGTCGATTCGCAACGACGATCCCGTGCTGTTCTTCGAGCACAAGAAGATGTACCGCTCGGTGCGCGGCGACGTCCCCGACACCGACTACACGATCCCGCTGGGGAAGGCGGCGGTCACCCATCCCGGGACGCAGATCTCGGTGTTCGCCTACGGGCTGATGGCGCATTACGCGCTCGAGGCTGCCGACCGCGTCGCGGAAGACGGCATCAGCGTCGAGGTGGTCGATCTCCGCACGCTCCGGCCGCTCGACAACGAGACCGTGCTCGAGTCGGTTCGCAAGACCGGGAAGTGCCTGATCGTCTATGAGGACAACCGGTTCGGCGGGTACGGGGCGGAAGTCGCAGCACTCGTGGCCGAGGAGGCGTTCGACTATCTCGACGGGCCCGTGACGCGAATCGCCGGGCCGGACGTCCCGGGAGTGCCGTACAACCACGCGCTCGAGGACTGGTTCATGGTGAGCCCCGAAAAGATCGAGGCGGCGATCCGCAAGCTGGCGGCGTACTGAGGGGAGCTCGGCGATGGCGGACTTCGCGGCGGTCCATTCGCGTCTGCGCGAGATCCTATTGCCATACGGATCCGAGTACGTCATCACCCGCGACGATCCAGCGGGCGTGACGCTGGAGGTTCCCGGGCTCGAAGGGAAGCCGTGGGGCTACGTGGCGGGAACGCGCGTCGGCAAGCGCTATGTCAGCTTCTACCTGATGCCGGTGTATGCATCGGCCGAGCTCAGCGCAAGCATCTCGCCGGCGCTGGCGAAACGCCGCCAGGGCAAATCCTGCTTCAACTTCACGACGCTCGACGAGCCGTTGTTCGTCGAGCTCGAGGGCGTTGCTGCGAAGGGCATCCCCGGGTTCCGCGCCGAGGCCGAGGCGATCGATGCCGAGCGGTCAGGAACGCCGCGGACCTAGAGGCGGCCCGGACCCGGACCAGGCATCATCCCTGCCAGATGTGCGCAACACGACCATTCGGCGGGTTGGTCGAAGGTTTCAATGCATCCTTATGCACCGCGCGGTTCATGTCGAGTTCATGCCCTCGATTTCGATGAGGATCGATGCGACCGCTGGATAACGATGCAGGCGATGGCGACGTGACCCGGACGAACGGTCACCTGGTGACCATCTGGCGGATATCCTCGCCGGCCCGTCGCCACGGCCCCGTGACGGCCAAGATGGAACCTTTCCACCATCTACCACGGACATATCAGTCGACCGCGGCAGATGTCCGCGACGGATCAGGCGGCACGGATGGACCCACAGCTCGTGATCCTGGCAAGGGGAGGCGATCATGACGCCTTCGCGCGCCTCGTCGCGGGCTCGATCGGCCGTCTCAACGCGATCGCCCGGCTGATCCTTCACGACTACGCCCTGGCCGAGGACGCGGTCCAGGATGCCTTCGTCGACGCGTGGCGAAGTCTTCCCGGGCTGCGCGACCCAGAACGCTTCCAGGCCTGGCTGACCAGATTGCTGATCCGGTCATGCCAGGACTCCCGTCGGCGGGCCCGTCGACGGACGATCGAGATGCCTCTCCCGTCGATCGACGGTCCGAACGTCGCCGATCATCAAGCGACCTTCGCCGTCGTCGACCAGATCGAACGCGGCCTCAACGGGCTCACGATCGATCAGCGCACGGTCCTCGTGCTCACCTACTACCTCGACCTACCGATCGCCGAGGGTGCGTCCGTCCTCGGCATCCCGACTGGGACGATGAAGTCCCGCGTACACAGGGCTCTTGCGGCGCTGCGCGCCACGGTCGATGCGGACGAACGACCGATGCCCACCACCGCGGAGCGAACGATATGACCGCCCATCGCGACGTCGAGTTGTTCCTTCGCGCCCAGTTCGAAGCGACGGCGGATCCGACCGTCCTTGACGGCCAGATCGATTCCGTCCTCAGCGCGACCGCCGGTCGGCGGCAGCAGCCCGTGTGGCTGGCGGCGCTCAGGAGCTACCCGATGACGACGACAGCGCGGTCGTTCGGTCGACCGCTTTCGACGCCAGCATTGGCGTTGCTGATGATCCTCGCGTTGCTGATCGCGATCACCGCGGTCGGCGTCACGACGGGCACATTCCGGCTCCCGCCGGCACCGGTCGTGAACGGACCGATCGTGTTCGGGCGGTACAGCGCGAACCTCGAGAACACGGAGATCTACCTAGCGCGACCGGACGGCTCCGGCATACGTCGGGTTCTGGCAGGGGCGTACGAGTGCCCACAGTTCTCGCCGGATGGGAAGCGGCTCTCCGTCGCATTCGCCACCATGGCCGCCGACGGCTCGGACAGGAAGCCATTTCCTGCGCTCGCGCCGGGCATGACATTCGGCTGCTCGATGTGGTCGCCGAACGGACAACAGCTCGCGACCGAGGCCTGGAGCGTCTCGGATCCGGCCGTGGCCGGCATCTTTCGCGTGAACGCGGATGGGTCCGACCCCGTCCGACTGACCTCGAACGGGAACAACGGCCACGACATCCCCGGCGACTGGTCACCCGATGGGCAGCACCTCGCATTCTCGCGGAATACCGGGAACTGGTCCGATCTGTGGGTCGTGGACGTCGCTGACGGAGCGACTCGGCGACTCGTTGACGGCCCCGTGTTCGGTTCGGGATCCTGGTCCCCAGACGGCCAGTGGATCGCGGCTCGTGTCGGCCGGGACTTCATCATGGTCCATCCAGACGGAACCGGATATCACGCGGTCAGGATCCCCGTCACGGCTCTCAATGAGCCAGGCGAACCGTCGTTCTCGCCGGACGGCACACGCTTGGTCTTCAACATGAAGCCCATCGGGAGCGACAACGCCGACGTCTACACGATGAAGATCGATGGGACGGACCTCGTCCAGATCACGAACACGCCCAACGACAATGAGTACTTCGTCGATTGGGGGATCGATCCGCAGTAGGTCGACGGACACCTCGATCGAACAGCAGCGGCGCCCGCCGGGCGCCGCGTTCGATTCAGTCGTCGCGGTAGCGCCAGCTCGAGGATTCGGGCTCGAGGTGCGAGGTCCGGTGGATCCGCACCATCCACGCGAGACCCACCAGGTACAGACCCACGGCGAGCCACGGCACGGCGGCCGCGTACCACGGTGGCTCCGGGGCGAGCATCGGCTCGATGCCGCCTGGGGCCGCCACCCACAGGAACGCCACCAGCACCGGTAACGCCAGCGCCGCCCCGATCATCTGCCGCCCGAGCACGCGTGCCGCACGAACGTCTTCACGCATGGCGGCAGCCTACGACGCGCGTCAACCGGGTCCCCACTT
>DATNFQ010000033.1:0-5141 GCA_035606295.1 Patescibacteria group bacterium | reverse complement strand
TTCGACCCGACGGGACGCCTCGCCGGGCGAGGCGCATATGTCTGTCACGACACCGACTGCCTATCCATCGCTATCACCAAGGGCGCCCTGAGCCGGGCGCTCGAGACCCAGCTCCCAGCAACGTTCCTCGCGGAGGCCGGTGCCGGAGCGATCCCCACGCATACCATCCAAGGAGGAGCCCGTGGCAAGGAGTAGGAGCGGCACCCGCGGCCGGCGCGGGCCCCGCAAGCCGCCGCGTCGACCCGACCAGAACGCGTCGTCAGTGCAGACGATCGATCCGCGTGAGCGGGGTGCGATCGAGCTGCCCGGCACGATCACCGTCAAGGAGCTTGCCGATCTGCTCTCGGTCAACGTCGCGGACGTCATCCGCGAACTGATCAAGAGCGGCATCTTCGCGACGATCAACCAGCTCATCGACCGTGACACCGCGTCGCTTGTCGCCTCGGAGCTCGGCTACGAGGTGGCAGAGACCGTCGCAGCCTCGACCAACGGCACCGGCCCCGAGACCGACAGTGACGGCGCAGCGCCGGAGGCGGCGAAGGAGGTCCTCTTCGAGGAGGACGATCCCAAGAAGCTTGAACCGCGCGCCCCGATCGTCACGGTCATGGGCCACGTCGACCACGGCAAGACCAGCCTGCTCGACGCGCTCCGTTCGACCGAGGTCGCTGCCGGCGAGCGTGGTGGCATCACCCAGCACATCGGTGCATCGGAGATCGACCACGACGGGAAGCGCGTCGTGTTCCTGGACACACCGGGCCACGAGGCGTTCACGGCCATGCGTGCCCGCGGCGCGCGCGTCACGGACATCGCGATCATCGTGGTCGCTGCCGATGACGGCGTGATGCCGCAGACGCTCGAGGCGATCAGCCACGCGAAGGCCGCCAAGGTCCCGCTGATCATCGCGCTCAACAAGATCGACAAGCCCGATGCCGACCCGACCCGGGTCAAGACCGAGCTCACCGAAGCCGGCGTGGTGATCGAGGAGTACGGCGGCGATGTGCCGCTCGTCGCGGTGTCAGCCAAGAGCGGCCAGGGGCTCGACGAGCTCATCGAGATGGTGCTGCTCGTCGCCGACCTCCAGGAGCTCAAGGCGAACCCGGATCGTCCGGCGATCGGCACGATCGTCGAGGCGCAGCTCGACAAGGCCCGTGGTGCCGTCGCGACCGCCCTCATCCAGACGGGCACGCTCAACGTCGGCGACATCATCGTCGTGGGCGAGACCTTCGGTCGCGTCCGGGCCATGGAAAACGACCGCGGCAAGCGCGTGAAGCAGGCCGGACCGGCCAGCGCCGTCGTCGTCCTCGGCCTCTCGGAAGTCCCCGAGGCAGGCGACATCCTTCGCGTCGTCGCCGACGACAAGGCCGCGCGCGTCGCCGTCGATGCGCGCAAGGCGCAGGTCGCCGCGAAGGGCGGCGATGGCAGCGGCCGGGCCACGCTCGAGGACCTCTATCGGCAGATCCAGGCCGGTCAGGCCAAGGAGCTGCGGATCATCCTCAAGGCAGACGTGTCGGGATCGTTGGGTGCCATCACCCACGCCCTCGAGCAGCTCGACCAGGACGAGGTTCGGATCAACGTCCTGCTCGAAGCGGCCGGCGACATCACCGACAACGACATCATGCTGGCGACCGCGTCGAACGCGATCGTCGTCGGGTTCAACACGTCGATCACCGACACCGCCCGGCGAGCTGCCGAGGATGAGGGGGTCGACGTCCGCCTCTACGACATCATCTACAAGCTGACCGACGACATCGATGCGGCCCTCAAGGGTCTGCTCGAGCCGGAGGAAGTGGAGGTCGTCGAAGGCCGGGCGGAGGTACGCCAGGTCATCCGTGTCGGCAAGAACACGGTCATCGCCGGTTCCTACGTCACCGACGGCCGGATCGTCCGGGCGAACGCCCGGATCTGGCGTGGTGGCCGCGTGATCGCGACCGACCGGATCGAGTCGCTGCGGCGCTTCCGCGATGACGTTCGCGAGGTCCAGACGAACTACGAGTGCGGCATCGGTCTTGCCTCCTTCCACGACATCGAGGAGGGTGATGTGATCGAGTGCTACAGCACGCAGATGGTGTCACGCGCCGCAATCACCGCCTGATGTCGGGTGACCCAACGCACTGACCGCATCGACGAGCTGCTGCGCCAGGAGATCGGCGCGATCGTGAGTCGAGACGTGGCGGATCCGCGGATCGGGTTCGCCACGATCACGAAGGTCGAAACGACGCCCGATCTGCGCCATGCCAAGGTGTGGGTGAGCGTCATCGGACAGCCCGGCGAGCGGAGCGCCACGATCACCGCCCTCGGTCGGGCGATGCCGTTCGTGCGTCATGAGCTCGGCAAGACGTTGCGGCTGAAGCGGATCCCCGACCTGCACGTCGAGCTCGACGACACGGCCGAGCGGGGCACGCGCGTCCTCCACCTGCTCGATGAGCTCGAGTCGGGGCGTGCCGAGCCCAGCACGGAGTTGCCCGCAGGCGAGACCTTGCCCACGCCCGTGGCGCGGGTCGGCCACGAGGGCGACGCGTCCGATGAGCCACCTTCCGCGGTGGTCCCGCCGAAGCCGCGCCGACGGCGAGGGCGGCATCGCTCCGCGAACACTGCCAAGACCAAGCGCTCGTCCCGATGACCGTGGATCTGTCGCCCTATCTGGCCGCTGTGCCGGACGTCGTCGTCGAGCGGCTCCGTGGGTCGCGGCGCGTCCTGGCCGTCTCGCATGAGAACCCGGATGCGGACACGATCGGTGCCACGCTCGGTGTCGTGCGGCTCGTCGAACGGTTCGGGGGTACCGCCGATCCTGTCTGCACGGACCCGGTTCCGCCGCTGTATGCGTTCATCGATGGGGTCGAGCGGTTCCGAACGGACCCGGACACCGACGCGGTATACGACCTCCTCGTGCTGTCCGATTGCGCCACCCCGGACCGGGTCGGCGAGGTCGGGGTCCGCCATCGGGCCCTGTTCGAGCGGCTGCCGCGGGTGGTCATCGATCACCACGCGTCCAATGACGCGATCGGCGTTGCCGATTGGATCGAGCCGCACGCAGCCGCGACCTGCGAGATGGTCACGCTGCTGGCGGCCTGCCTCGGCATCCCGCTGGCGTCTGAGCCATCGCTCGCGGCGGCGCTGATGGCCGGCATCGTGATGGATACGGCGACGTTCGCTCACCCGAACGCGACTCCACGGACCCTGGCCGTTTCTGCCGCGCTCGTCGAGGCCGGTGCGCCGCTATCGGACATCTCGCGGCGGCTCTACCGCTCGAAGCCGGCCGGGCAACTCCGGCTCTTCGGTCGGGTCCTGGACCGGCTCGAGTCGTACGACGGCGGGCGCGTCGTCGCCTCGACGCTCCTCGACGCGGACCTCGAGGCGACCGGGACCACGCCACCACAGAGCGAGGGCATCATCGATCTGCTGGCCCAGGCCGACGTCGCCGAGGTGGCGATCCTGTTCAAGGAGGCCGGTGACACGACCCGGATCAGCGTCCGGACCAAGCCAGGCGGCGTCGATGCGACCGTCCTTACGGGCCTGTTCGGCGGGGGAGGGCATGCCCGGGCGGCCGGTGCGACGGTGTCGCTCCCCGTCGACAAGGCACGCGACGCGGTGCTCGTCGAGGCGCGCAAGGCCGCAGCGGCCGTCACGCGCTGACGTGGCGCGTTCATCACTCGGCCCGGGCCTCGACGGCATCCTCGTCGTCGACAAGCCGATCGGGCCAACCTCCCATGACATCGTCGGTCTCGTGCGTCGCCTGGCGGCAACGAAGCGGGTCGGGCACGGCGGCACGCTCGATCCGTTCGCGTCCGGCGTTCTGCCGGTCTTCCTCGGCCGCGCCACCCGTGTGGTGGAGTTCCACCTCGGCGATCGCAAGGCCTATCGCGCGACGATCTGCTTCGGCGCGTCCTCGACGACCGATGACCTCGAGGGAGAGCTGACCGTTCCCGACGGGCCCGCGCCGACGCGCGAGACCATCGAGGCTGGACTGCCGGGGTTCACCGGCACGATCCGCCAGCGGCCACCGGCCTATTCGGCGATCAAGGTCGGTGGCCGTCGCGCGTACGCGATGGCGCGGGCCGGCGAGTCGGTCGAGCTCAAGGAGCGCGAGGTGACCATCGAATCGCTCTCGCTCGTGTCGTGGGACGACAGCGAACCGGAGCGACCGATCGCTGTGGTCGATGTCGCCTGTTCGGCTGGCACATACGTCCGCGCCCTGGCGCGCGATCTCGGTGCGGCCGTCGGGAACGCCGCGTACCTCGGAGCGCTGCGCCGGACTGCGGCCGGTTCGTTCGGCGAGGATGGGGCCGCGTCGCTCGACGCCATCCGGTCCGCGACCGCGGATGGGCCTCAAGGGCTCGTGCCGCTCCTACGTCCGGTCGACGCCGGGTTGGAGCGGTTTGCGAGCGTCGAGCTCGATGAGCCGGAAGTGGACGCGGTCGCCAAAGGTCAGTACATCCGACCCGCGGCGGGGATCCCCGGCCAGGGCGATCACTATCGCCTCGTCGATCGGACCGGGCGACTGGTCGCGATCGCGGTCCCCGCAGGCGGTGGTCGCCTCGCACCGGACAAGGTCCTGATCAGTGCCGGCGAACGACCGGTGTCGGTCGGCACGTGATGGACGTCGTCCCCGGCGTCGATCGGCTGCGCCCCGAGCACGGCCCGATCTTCGCGGTGATCGGTGTGTTCGATGGGCTCCACCAAGGACACATCTACCTGCTCGATCATCTCGTCCGAGAGGCGCTCACCCGTGATGCGCACCCATGCGTCATCACATTCGACCACCATCCGGACGAGGTCCTGACGGGCTCCGCCCCGCCGCTCCTGCTCGAGCCCGACGAACGCCTCGCTCGCCTGGCGGATGCCGGCGTCGACGTCACGGTGGTCCAGCACTTCGATGACGCGGTCCGGCATACGACGTACGACGACTTCCTCGCGACGATCCGTGGCGGGACGGACCTCACCGGGCTGCTCATGACGCCCGATGCAGCGTTCGGCTACGAGCGCGGCGGCACGCCCGAGGCGGTCAGGGACCTCGGGGAGCGTGAGGGCTTCGATCTCGTCGTGGTCGACCCTCTCGAGATCGACGGTGCGGCCGTTCGGAGCAGCGACATCCGTCGTGCGATCGGGAGCGGGGATCTCTCCGGCGCGGAGCGCCTGCTGGG
>DATNFQ010000032.1:0-2204 GCA_035606295.1 Patescibacteria group bacterium | reverse complement strand
CCGGAGTCGAGTGATGTGTCTGACGCTGCCGGGCGAGGTCGTCGCGATCGACGGAGACGCAGCCGTCGTCCGGATCGACGGCCGGCTTCGCCGCGCGAGCGCGCTGCCTGTGCCCGACCTCCGCGTCGGTGATCGCGTGATCGTGGCTGCGGGCTCGGTGATGGCACGCCTCGACGCGACCGAATCCGAAGAGATGGAGCGACTCGTCAGGGTCGCGTATGGAGACGACACAGGAGGGCCGACAGCATGACCGCGACAGGGGCCACGAGGACGCACCTTGCGGTGACACTCCCGAGGGAGCGGAGCATCGGACTCATGCTGGCGGTCGGCACCGCTGTCATCAGTGGGATCTCGGTGTTCGTGAACGCCACGGCCGTCAAGGCAGTGCCCGACGCGGCCGTATTCACGACGCTGAAGAACCTCGTTGCCGTCGTCTTGCTCGCGATGCTGGCGGCGGCGATCGTCAGGCCGGCCGAGGTCCGGGCGATCTCACGGGACGACCGCGCGATGCTTGCCGTGATCGGCGCCCTCGGTGGCGGCGTGGCGTTCCTGCTGTTCTTCAGCGGGCTCGCGATGGCGAGCGCCCCGACGGCGGCGTTCATCCACAAGACGATGTTCATCTGGGTGGCGCTGATGGCCGGTCCGTTCCTTGCCGAACGTCTCGGCCCAGCCCCGGTCGCGGCCCTAGGGGTCCTGCTCGCGGGCCAGATCCTGATCCTTCCGCCGCTCGGCATCACCTGGGGGATCGGCGAGACGATGATCGCTCTCGCCACAGTCATCTGGGCCGTCGAGGTCGTGCTGGCGAAGCGTGTGCTCGGGCGTGTCCGCTCGCCGGTCGTCGGTGTCGCCCGCCTCGGGATCGGCCTCGTCGTGCTGGTCGGGTTCCTGCTCGTGACGGGTCGGATCACCGGCATCGCGGCGATCGGGACGACCGGCTGGACGTGGGTCGCCGTCACGGGCGTGCTCCTGGCGGGGTACGTCGGCACCTGGATGGCGGCTCTGCGCCGAGCGCCGGCCACGGAGGTGACCTCGATCCTGGTCCTCGGTGCACTCATCACCGCCGGTCTGACCGCCGTATCGCGAGGCAGCGTCCCAGAGCCAGTGACCACGACCGGCTATGTACTCGCGCTGTCGGGCGTCGCGGCGTTGCTGCTCGTCCGGCGGAGCCCGGCGATGGCGTCGGCCACGGAGTAGGGCCCGATCGATGACCCACGCCTTGCCGCTCGCACCGGCCTCTGAGGGGCCGTCGCCCGCCCGGTCGCTTGCCTCCGGGCCCGTGCTGTTCGCCCGGTATGCCTACGGTCCGAACCGGTTCGGCTATTGCGGTCCCGATGATGCTGACGAGCTGCTCGAGGCCGGTGCGGCCGGGCAGGACCGTGTCCTCCGCGCCCTCGCCCAGCGGTTCGAGGGCGCCTACCCCTATCTCGCGTTGATCGCCCGCTCGGCCGGGATCGCCGATCCGCTCGACCGACGGGTCGTGGAGGCCTACTGGCTGGGCAGCGAGTTGCTGCGGTCCGTCCCGGTATCCGCGTTCGGTGCGTCGATCGACGAACGCTTCCGCGACCGCGTCAGACCGACGGACTGGCGCTGGCTCGCGACCAAGCCCATCGACGGCGCCAAGCCGGTCCACGCGTTCCACGTCCTCGACGTCTTCCCGCGCGTCGGACTCATCCGCGGCGGGCAGATCGACGGCGTCCTGCAGGTCATGGACTCGTGCCGGATCCGGTGGGGCCGAGTCCTCGACCGGATCGGCGACCAGCTGGTCGTCTCAGCCACCCGGCTCGAACTGCACGAGGGTCGACTGCGGCACGGCCCGGCGACCATCGAGCGTGTCCAGGCCTGGCGCGATTCGACCGGGTTCATCGACGTTCCGGAACCCGGCGACGTCGTGTCGATCCACTGGTCGTGGGCATGCGACCGCCTCGACCCGCGCCAGCTCGCGAACGTGATCGCCTGGACGGACCGCCAGCTGGCGATCGCAAACCAAACGATCTGACCGGCTGCCGCCGAGCAAGCCGAACGGCCTGGCGCTCCGTGACCTTCGCCCCTGCCGCCGCTATCTGCCTCGGCGCACGATGCTCGAAACCCCGGAACTGGTCCGGGGCACGAAGAAGCGAGCGCGAGGTGCGAAATGACTCGAGTCCTCGTGGTCCATCACGACCTCGACCTCGGCGGCCAGGAGGCCGATTCGCTCCGGCGCTTCG
>DATNFQ010000031.1:0-4931 GCA_035606295.1 Patescibacteria group bacterium | reverse complement strand
GATCAACCTCGGGAGAGCCCATCTGACAGGCCCCTTCGCGATACGGCTCGACGGTCGATCGATCGTACCGTACGGCGACAGCCGGAACGGGCCGGTCCTACCGGGCGGACCCCTGCCCGAATGGCAGACGGGGGTCGATGCCCTGGTCACCCCAGGTCTCGCGAACCCATGTGTGTGACGGGTCATCGGGCGCGCGCCAGGCACGCTCGCCCGGTCCGGCCATCACGTTCAGGTAATAGAGGTCGTAGCCGGGCGCGGCCATCGCCGGCCCGTGCCAGCCGTGAGGCACGAGGACCGTGTCACCCGTGGCCACCGTCGTGAGGAGGTCGATCGGGCGGTCAGCGGTCCCGTAGATGTGCTGATACGCCAGACCCGGGCCGGCGGGTCCGTCCGTGACGATGTAGTGGTAGATCTCCTCGAGCTCCGTCTCGGTGTCGCGCACCTCGTCGTGCTTGTGCGGCGGATACGAGCCCCAGTTGCCGCCGGGCGTGAGCACCTCGACCGCGATGAGGCGATCGGCCTCGAACCAGAGAGCCGAGGCGAAGTTGCGGACCTCGCGCGAGCATGCCCCCGCGCCGCGCAGCTCCACGGCGACATCCGTAGCCGGCACGTAGCGCGCGGGGAAGCGCGCCTCCGCTCGCGCCGCTGCTACGGCGAAACGGCCACCGCCGGCGCTCGAAACCTCGACGCCACAGCCGGGCGGGACATAAACGAAGTCGCTCGGCCCGGCCCACACGCTCTCACGACCTTCGAGGTGGTACATCTGCCCATCCACGGTCACGTCGAAGGCTCCCGCGAGCGGCAGCACGACTATTTCGTCGCCGGCGGTCTCGAACGCCAGACCAGCGCCCGACGCGAGTGTCGCGGCGCGCATCCCGCTGACCTGCCAACCGGCGGCCTCCGGCGTAAGGACGACGGACCAGCCGCCGTCGGCGAGCGATCCGGCCGGTCGGTACAGCGAGGAACCGGCGGCGGTCACGCCGGCTTGAGGTCGGGGTTCGGGACCAGTGCGTCGGCGACCTGGTGGAGCAGCTCGTGGTAGGAGCCGATGAAGGCGCGCAGCGTCCTCGCGCTCGGCCCGAACGTGTCGAACTCGTCCGGTGAGATCCCATCCGGCTCCATGGCCCGGACGAAGTCCGGGAAATGGCGGCTGAGGTCATCGACGATGCGTGGATCGACCGGGTCGTCCATCCGGGGCCGGACCTCGACGTCCGAGGCGTTGAACCGCCGCTGCCAGCTCGACGGGATCGTGATGATCACGTCCCCGCCGATCAGCTCCGACCAGTGGAGGTGGTGTCGGATCGCAGCACCCAGCGGGCGGGCCCGGAGCCCGCGACGCTCGAATTCCTCGACGGTCCGCTTGAACACCGCGACACCGGACCAGGGCAGCGCAGTCGGGTCGGCGATGATCGCGTCGCGCTCCGTCTGGAGGCGGAGCCAGTCCTCGAGCCGGCCCATCATCACGGTGATCACGGGGCCCATGTCGTCGACCCGCAGACCCTCGGCCTCGCGGCGCTTCAAGCCGCGCTCGACCGCCTCACCGGCCGCCACGGCTTGCGGGACCGAGAACGACACCGTGGCGTTGACGTTGACGCCGCGGTACGTCGCCTCCTCCATGACGCGGACGCCGACCGCGGTCGTCGGGAACTTGACGATGATGTTCGGGGCAAGGCCCGCGAAGTGTTCGCCCTGGGCGAGCATCCGGTCGAACGAGCGGAAGAGGGTCGGGTCGGTCTGCATCGAGAGCCGGCCCTGGCGTCCGCCCGTCGCTTCGAAGGCCGGAAGCAAGAGCGGCGCGGCGCGGAGCGACATCTCCTCGACGATCGCCCAGGCGAGGTCGATCTCGGTCGCATCCGCTCGCTCGTTCGCGAGCGCTTTGACGCGGTCGCGCCAGTAACCCGGTTCCGCCTTCCAGACGTCGTGCACGATGGTCGGGTTCGCGGTCGCTCCGACGGCTCCATAGGAGATCGCGTACTCCAGCTCCGACACCGAACAGGAGTCGTTCCAGATGTCGGTCGCGGTGGTGGAGATCGTCCGACCGAGGGGCGAGTCGGCCAGCGGCAGCGTCGTCGAGGCGTTGATCGTCTGCGTCGCGCTTCCCACCGAGGAACCTCCCGCTCACCGCATTGACACTGGTCCGTGGCCGAGATACCGTCCGAACCCGGTCTCAGCGTAATCGATTACGCGCGACCGCTAGGAGGGGACGTTGCCCGACGCGCCCGCGGTCGTCCACGATACGCCACCGCGCCGGGATACCATCGCCGCAGCGCGCGTCCTGGAGGGGGTTGGTCGAGGAGGGTCGATGGCCGTCACCGTCGATGACGACGCGCGCGAGCATCTGCGCGGCGATCACGATGCCCTCCCCGACGCGTCGATCGGGACGGTGCCCATCCTCTGGTACAACGCCGATGACGGGGTCGGTCGGGATGCCGCCACGATCCTCGATGAGATCGCCCGGCTCGGTTTCGAGGGGACGCAGCTTGGTCACGATTTCCCGCGCGGCCACGCGCTCCGCGACGAGCTGACCGGCCGGAACCTGCGCCTGGCCGAGGTCTATGCGGCTCTTCCGTCAACGGTCGACGGCCCGAACGACGACGCCCTTGACGTCGCCCGTGCCTGCCTTCGCGAACTCCACGACGCCCGCGGGGACGTGCTGTGCGTCGCCGTCGACGGCTCGTCGGACCGGGATCTGGCTGGAGGCCGTGCCGGTCGGCCGGGGACACCGGTGTTCACCGACGCAGCCTGGGACGTGCTCGCCGACGTGCTTCACACCATCGCCGACGAGGCCGGGGCGCTCGGCCACCCGACGGTGTTCCATCCGCACGCCGGCACCTACGTCGAGACACCGGCCGAGATCGAGCGACTGCTCGCGACGACCGATCCCGAACGCGTCGGCGTGTGTCTCGACACCGGCCATCACATCGTCGGCGGCGCCGATCCTGTCGCCGACCTGCGACGGCTCGGCGAGCGGGTCCGTCACGTCCACCTCAAGGACGTCGACCGGTCGGTGCTCGAGGGACTCCGGGCGGGTCGCTACGCCAGGCTTGAGGAGGCCGTCCGCGACGGCCTATTCACCGAGCTCGGTGCCGGCGTGCTCGATCTCGACGGCGCCCTGGGAATCCTCGACGGGCGTGGCTATGACGGCTGGCTTATGGTCGAGCAGGACCGGAGCGTCGGTCCACCGTCAGAAGCGGCGGCGATCGGGCGGCACGTGCTGGCTGCCGCGCTGCGCCGGCTGGGTGGCGACGGCACATCCCGCGGGCGGGCGATGAGGACCGTGGCGTGAGGATCGCGCTCATGGGTGCGGGGCGCATCGGCAAGCTGCATGCGCGCCTGCTTCGGCAGACCGAGGGCGTCGATTCGGTCGTGATCGCCGATGTGAACGCCGAGCTGGCCGCGACCGTCGCGCGTGACGCAGGCATCGATGCGGCAGCCTCGATCGATGCCGCGTTCGACGGGGCGGATGCGGTGGTCATCGCCGCCACCACGACGGCCCATCCCGGCCTGATCCGACAGGGCATCCAGCGAGGTCTGCCCACGTTCTGCGAGAAGCCGCTGGCGGCCGACCTCGAGGAGACGATCGCGATCGCCGCCGAGATCGATGCATCCGGTATCCCGTTCCAGCTCGGGTTCCAGCGCCGGTTCGACGCGGGCTATGCCGAGGCGCACCGCCTCATCCAGGGTGGCGCGCTGGGCACGCTCTACAACATCCGGCTAGCGGGCCACGATCCGGCCCCGCCACACGAGGCGTACATCGCCCAGTCGGGCGGCCTGTTCCGGGATTTCTCGGTCCACGACTTCGATGTCCTGCGGTTCATGACCGGCTGCGAGGTCGAGGAGGTCTACGCCGATGGCGCCGTGCGTGGCTTCCCGGTGTTCGAGAAGTACGACGACGTCGACACCGCGGTCGTCGCGATGCGGCTGACCGATGGCCCATTCACAGTGATGACCGTGGCGCGCCACGACCCGCTCGGCTACGACATCCGGGCCGAGATCTTCGGGTCCAAGGACAGCATCGCGGTCGGGCTCGGCCCGCACACGCCCATCCGCTCGGTCGAGCCGGGTGTGCCTGCGCCGGCCGGTCCCCTCTGGCCCGACTTCCTCGTTCGATTCGAACCGGCCTATGCGGCCGAGTTCGCAGGCTTCGTCGCGTTGGCGCGCGGCGACATCCCAAGCCCTTGTACGGCCCAGGACGGCGTTGCGGCTTTGCGCATCGCCGAGGCGGCCACTCGCTCGCTCCACGAACACCGCCCGGTGCGGCTCGCGGAGGTCCCCGGCTGAGGGGAGGGCTCCGCCCTACCCCTCGAGACGTCGGGACGAAAGGAGGTGTCCATGGCGGCCAGCGTGGCCGCGAAGGCAGATCCATCCCCTCGGCTCCGCCACACGGGTGGATGACATCGGGGCCGCGGCACTCGTCGCGGCAAGGAAACAACGGAGGAGAAGGAACGGAATGACTGTGAGGAGCAAGGTCCTCGTCGCGCTCGCCGGCGCGGCCATCGTCGTCGCCGCCTGTCAGACCGGCACGCCGTCCGGGTCGGGTTCGACCGGAAGCGGGTCGGGGCCTGACGGCGCGCTCGTCAAGCGCAGCGACATCAAGATCGAGATCGTCACCCACGGCCAGGCGCAGGACGGCTTCTGGGGCGTCGTCCGCAACGGCGTCAAGGCCGCTGCATCGCAGATGGGCGTGACGGCGAACTACAGCGCTCCGGGCGCCGAGAGCGACATGCCAGGCATGGTCTCGCTGATCGACGCCGCGGTCGCCAAGAAGCCGACCGGTCTGGTCGTGTCGATCCCGAACCCGGACGCGCTGGGTCCGGCCATCAAGAAGGCCGTCGATGCGGGCATCCCGGTCGTCTCGATGAACTCGGGCTCTGACGTGTTCAAGAGCCTCGGTGTCCTCGTGCATGTCGGCCAGACTGAGTACGAGGCGG
>DATNFQ010000030.1:0-4565 GCA_035606295.1 Patescibacteria group bacterium | reverse complement strand
GGTGGTCCTCGGGATAGCCGAGGAGCGAGCGCGCGAGGTCCTGCTCATAGACCGTCGCGGGGACGCTGCCGATGCCGAGCTCCCACGCGGTGAGGATCATCGAGTCGGCCGCCATGCCGAGGTCGAACATCACCGATAGCGGGACGCCCGTCTTCGAGGGATCCGGTGTCACGAGCGCGACCGCGGCGGCCGCTCCCGCCAAGTGCCCGGCCCACGGACCGACCTCGGCGAGCTCGCGCAGGTGATCGCGGTCGCGCGCCACGATGAACTCCCAGCGCTGCAGGTTCTTCGAGCTGTTGGCGCGCCGGCCGGCCCGCAGGATCCTGTCGAGATGTTCGTCCTCGAGCGGGCGATCCGCGAAACGCCGGACGACGCGTCGCGACGAGACCGCATCCCAGACCGACATCGATGCCACCCTCAGCCCAGCCCCGGCTCGTCGGCGGTGGTGAGTGTCTCGATCTCGACGCGCTTCGTCGCGCCGGGGAGGGCGACCTTCACGAGCGTCCGGAAGCCACCGGGAAGCGTGTCGACCGCGGATAGCCGCTCCTCCGCTGCCGGGACCCGCTCGGCCGGAGTCGCAGCGGCAAGCGACGCCGCGTGCAGGGGCGCGAGCGACCCTTCGAGATGTGCTGCCAGGAACCGGGCGACCTCCGCGCGGTAGCGCGCGTCTTCATACAGCCACGAGTGCTGGCCGCCGGCGATCACCAGCGTCTCGACCGGCGCCGCATCCAGGTCGCCGACACGTGCTCGACGCGCCGCCGCTGCCAGCCGGGAGAGGTGGCCGACCGGGACCACGTCGTCGTCATCGCCATGGATCAGCAGGATCGGGCCCGCGTACCGGACGACCGCGGCGGTCGCGCTGATGTCCTCGACCACATGCCGCCTCGGCCGCAGGTAGACGTGCGTCGTCAGCCAGGCGAGGGGGTAGGCGATCGGGTCGGGGATCGGCAGCCGCGCGAGGCGGAAGGTCTGGCGCGTGAGCCGGTATGGGTCTGCCGGCGTGGACGTCGCGACGACCGCGGCGACCCGAGGGTCGGCCGCGCCAGCCAGCAGCGCTCCGATCGCACCCATCGAATGTCCGACGATCGCTCCGCTCGTCACGTCCGGGCGAGCGATGAGTGCCTGGAACGCGGCGAGGGCATCGTCGCCGAACTCGCCCGCCGTCAGCGGCATGGTCTCGGGCGGGTTCGCGCCATGGCCGCGGATGTCGATCGTCAGGCAGTGGAAACCCGCCGCGTGCAGGAACAGCGCCAGCGGCAGCGTCCGGTCCCGCGCCGATTCCCAGCCGTGGACGAGCACGACGCCGGGCCCGGGTTCGCCGGAACCGGCCGGGATGAACCAGGCGGGGAGATCCTCGTCGCCGGATCGCACGGAAAGTGTCTCGAACGGGAGCCCGAGGTCGGCCGGCGACATCGTCGGGGGGAAGCGTCGGGGATACCCGGCGCGTGCCCGGTAGGCGAGCGCGAAGCGGTAGGCGAGTCCGACTTGTGCCGCCGCGATCGCAGCAGCGAGGCCGGCTCGCGTCACGAGACCCATCACCTGCTAGGGGACGGCACGCACGACGTGCTGTCAAGCGCGCAGGAGCGGACCGCTGTTCCAGGCGTGCCCGTCGGTACACTGCATCTGTGGCCAAACGCGATCCGCACGAGGTGCTCGGTGTCGCTCGTGACGCCGACGCCGCACACATCAAGGCCGCTTGGCGAAAGCTCGCTCGGGCCCACCACCCGGACCTGACCGGCGACGACCCGGCTGCCTCGCGGGTCGCCACCCGGAAGATGGCCGAGATCAACAACGCGTATGCGGCGCTGATCCGGGACATCCAGGCCGCGGAGGCGGAGCGCGGACCAGCGGCCGACATGGGCGGCGCGCCCGGCCGGCGAGGTGGGCCCCCGTCACCGCGACCCACGCGTCCTGTCACCGGCCGCGTCGACACGACCGCCACCTACCGCCCGCGGAATCAGACGATACCGAGGTCACCCGGCGGCCCGTACCCGCAGAACGGGGATGCGCTTCGCGGCCAGCCGCCGCTCCGTGCCGAGCGTCGTGGCAACGAGCCGCCCCGCGCTTCGACGCCGACCGGGCCCCTCGAGCGGGGGCGGATCCGCAACTTCCGACGGCCGAAGCCGCCGCCGCTCGATCGGGCGCGAGAACACGTCATCGAGTTCGGCAAGTTCCACGGGCACACGCTCGGCCAGATCGCGGCCTTCGAGCCGTCATACATCGACTGGGTGGCGAGCACCGTCACCCGGGATCCAGAGCTGGTTGCCGCGGCGCGCGTCGTCCAGGCGGATCTCGACGCCCGTGGCGTCGGTCGGCGGTCGCACCCGGCGCCGGCTCGCGCGACCCGTTCCGCCTGACCTCTGGCGGAGAAGTCCCGGAAAACGATGATCGCCCCCCGGATACCCGGAGGGCGATCGGTGCTGGTCCGATCAGTGCTGCCAACCCAACGTTCTTACGGGCCTGATGGCCGATGATCCGGTTACTCGGCTCGTGATCGGGGCCCGGGATCCCTCCCTCGAACCTCCTCGAGTGAGCGTCCGTTCCCCGTTCCGTGACCGACGCCCCAGGTGCTGTCCCCGGTTCGATCGCAGGTCGGCTTGATCGCCATGCTGGACCTCGGCACCACGAAGGGCAATGGCACCCTCGTCCCGGATCGGCAGGCTCGATGGTCGGGCGCACCCGCGCACCATCCGTGGGACGCCCGTACCAGGTGCCAGAAGGCACCGCCGGCCCGTCGCCGGTACGCTTCTGCGCGTGACCCATCGATCCACGGTGCTGCATTTCCGCGTGTCCGATCGTGCCTTGATCGCGCTCGCCAGCCTGGCTGTCTTCGTCGCCGCATGCGGCGCCGGGGCCCCGGCGTCTTTCGATGTCGCCGCCGGATGCCCGGTCGAAGGGCGGGTCGCTGGTGCCTATCCAGACCTCGAGAAGCGGATCCCGACGAGCTTCGAGGGACGTGCGCCCGACACCCTCGACTCTGGCCGTCACTGTGACCCGGACAGCCTCGGCAGCCTCGCCAAGGCCGGATTCGATGAGGTCCGTTTCGCCGGCGGCACGTGGGACTTCGGCGGCGAACGGGCGGCCGCGCTCGTCGTCTTCGAGGCCCCTGGCCTGACGGCAAACCAGATCGCCGACTTCTACGGCACGAGCGCGCAGGGCGCGAACCGCACCACGATCACCGGCGTATCGACGCCCGAGATCTCCGGGCGATCCGGCTATCGCCTGAACACGATGACCGGTGACCGGGTCCAGACCGTGGTCGTCTGGCCGTCCGCGACATCGGATGTCGTCAACGTCGTCATCACCAACGACCTGCCCGACCCGAAGATCCAGTCTGCGATCGACGCCTTCTCGGGAGCCTGATCGAGGGCCGGTGCTAGAGTCGGCCGCATGACCGACCGGCGGCGGGACTGGGAACGGGAGCGGCTCGATCCGGCGCTGAAGCGCGCCCCCGAGCGCAAGGCGTCGTTCTCGACGATGAGCGACATGCCCATCGAGCGGCTGTACGGCCCGTGGTCGATGGCACCGGACGAAGAGGAGCGGATCGGGCTTCCAGGAGAGCCGCCGTTCACGCGTGGCATCCACCCGACCGGCTATCGGAGCCGCCTCTGGACGATGCGCATGTTCGCGGGCTTCGGCTCGGCGGAGGACACGAACCAACGCTTCCACCAGTTGCTCGCTGCGGGCCAGACGGGGCTGTCGATCGCCTACGACATGCCGACCCTGTACGGCTACGACACCGACGACCCCGAAGCCGAGGGCGAGTTCGGCACGTGCGGGGTCGGTGTCAGCAGCCTTGCCGACATGGAGGTCCTGCTCGCGGGGTTGCCGCTCGACAAGGTGTCGACCTCGATGACGATCAACTCGCCGGCCGCGCCGATCTGGGCGATGTATATCGTCGCGGCGGAGAAGGCAGGCGTGTCGCGCGACCGGCTGGAGGGCACGCTCCAGAACGACATCCTCAAGGAGTTCGTCGCTCAGAAGGAGTTCCTGTTCCCGCCCGAGCCGTCGATGCGCCTCGTGACCGACACCATCGAGTTCGGGACCCGCGAGCTGCCGCGCTGGAACACGATCTCGATCAGCGGCTACCACATCCGGGAGGCCGGCTCCACGGCGGTGCAGGAGCTCGCCTTCACGATCGCCGACGGGATGGCCTACGTCGAGGACGCTCTGCGGCGCGGCATGCGGATCGATGACTTCGCACCGCGCCTGTCGTTCTTTTTCAACTCGCATTCCGACTTCTTCGAAGAGATCGCCAAGTTCCGTGCGAGCCGGCGGATCTGGCACGACCTCATGACGAAGCGCTACGCCGCCGAGAACGAGCGATCGGCATGGATGCGGTTCCACACCCAGACGGCGGGTGTGTCGCTCACACCGCAGCAGCCGCTCAACAACCTGACCCGCGTCGCGCTCCAGGCGCTCGCCGGTGTCCTCGGTGGCACGCAGTCGCTCCATACCGACGCTTATGACGAGGCGCTAGCGGTCCCGACCGCCGAGGCGGCACTGCTCGCGCTACGACAGCAGCATGTGATCGCCGAGGAGAGCGGGGTCGATGCGACCGTCGA
>DATNFQ010000029.1:0-7102 GCA_035606295.1 Patescibacteria group bacterium | reverse complement strand
AGGCCCGTCGTCAGGACATGCTCGACGGCGCGCCGGTTGATGACCGGGAGCGCGCCGGGGAGTCCGAGGCACGCCGGGCATACATGCGTGTTCGGCGGCGCGCCGTCGTATGCGGTCGAGCACGCGCAGAACATCTTCGATGCGGTCCGCAGCTGGCAGTGGACCTCGATCCCGATGACTGCCTCGTATCGCTCGTGCGCGGTGGTCGCGGCGGCGGTTGACGTCTCGATGGCCATTGCCGGTCAGTCTCGCATACCGGTGCGTGGCGGCTCCATCACGCCGCGGCGGGCCTGACGGCAGGGTGATGCATACGTGGTCTCGACGGGCGCCGGGTCGCCCGGTGATGCGCTTCGGCTGCATCAAACGGGCCGGGGGCGGGCGAGTGCGGGAAGGCCACGGGTCCCTCGATCGCCTCGATATGCAGCCGAGCTGCATCAACGGGGGACTGTCCGCCCCGCCGGAGATGTATGCATCAGCGATGTGCATCAACCACCGAAATTGGATTTGGAAACGCTCTCTTGACAACGGGTGATATGGTGCCATCCGGAACGTGAGAGCGCTCTCACAAGAAGAGCGACGACGGTGCCAGCGAGGCCCACATCGACGATGGCCCAGCTCGAGCCGATCTCCGCGAAGCCGGTAGCGACCCTCGACGAGGTCGCGCGGGTGGCGGGCGTCTCGAGGGCCACCGTCTCCCGCGTCGTCAACGGTTCCCCGAAGGTCAGCCCGGACGTCCGGCGCTCCGTCGAGAAGGCCATCGATCGCCTCGGGTACGTACCCAATCGAGCGGCGCGCAGCCTCGTCACCCGACGCAGCGACTCGATCGCCCTGGTCATCACGGAACCCACCACCCTGCTGTTCAGCGACCCGTTCTTCCCGCGGCTTGTGCGCGGTGTGAGCGCCGCACTGTCGACCCGGGACATCCAGCTCGTCCTGCTCATGCCGGATGACATGGACGACGAGGAACGGACCGTCCGCTATCTCACGGCCGGTCACGTCGACGGCGTCATCCTCGTCAGCCTCCACGGCGACGATCCCCTGCCCGAGCAACTGGCGACCCGCCACATCCCATCGGTCGTGCTCGGCCGGCCGCCGCGCGGGGTCGATATCGACTTCGTCGACGCCGACAACCGCGACGGTGGACGGCGCGCGACGGCGCACCTCTTGGCGAACGGGCGGGAGCGGATCGCGACGATCACCGGCCCACGCGACATGGGCGCCGGTATCGACCGCCTTGCCGGCTATCGCGATGCCCTCGCCGATGCGGGCATCGAGGTCGACGAGGGCCTGATCGCGACCGGTGACTTCACGCATCCCGGTGGCGAAGCGGCCATGGAGCGCCTCCTGCGCGACCGACCTGACATCGATGCCGTGTTCTGTGCTTCCGATCTGATGGCGGCGGCCGCGCTCGGGGTCCTGCAAGCCTCCGGGCGCCGCGTGCCCGAAGATGTCGCGGTCGTCGGGTACGACGACTCGCCGATCGCCGCCACGACCCGACCCGCCCTGTCGAGCGTCCGTCAACCGGTCGAGGAGATGGGTCGTGAGATGGTCCACCTCCTGACCGGCCACATCGAACGCACCGATGGCCGGGTCCCCCGTCACGTCATCCTGGCCACGGAACTCATCGCGCGCGCCTCGAGTGCGGGGAGGGCCATGCGCTGACGGACGACGCCGCCACCCCCTCGCCACGACCCCCCGCAGTACCCGTCGGATGGAGTAGGAGCAGGAACGGAGGAAGGATCGATCGAGATGGAAAGTCGTTTCGCCGGGATGAGACGCGGTCTCGTCTTCGCCAGCTTGATCAGCCTCATCGCAGCGGCGTGTGCCACATCCACGCCGAGCCCCGCGCCGAGCGCGGCTGAAAGCCAGGCCGCGGCGTCCGCCGCCGCGCCGTCGCAGGTCGCGATCACTCCCGCCCCGATCAACAACGACCAACCGGGCCCCAATGGCGGCAAGGTCATCCGCTGGTTCATCGGACTGGGCACCGGTGGCAAGCCGGATCAGATCGCGGCCGAGGTGAAGGTCGCCGACGACTTCAACGCGAGTCAGAAGGAGATCTACCTCTCGGTAGAGATCTATGACAATCGCGTCGCGTCCAACCAGCTCCAGATCGAGATCGCGGCCGGCAACCCGCCGGACATCATCGGTCCGGTGGGCGTCGAAGGCCTGAACATCTTCCGGAGCCAGGTCCTCGACCTGTCCTCGCTCGTCGCTTCACAGAAATACGACATGAGCAAGATCGATCCGAAGCTCGTCGAGTTCTGGAAGATGGGCGAAGGCGGCGCGATGATCGGTCTCCCGTTCGCGACCTATCCGTCGTTCATGTACTACAACAAGAAGCTGTTCGACGAGGCCGACCTGCCGTACCCGCCGACCAAGGTCGGCGAGCAGTACCAGGGCAAGCCGTGGGACATGGCAGCCGTCCGCGAGCTGGGCATGAAGCTGACCGTCGACAAGAACGGCAATGACGCCACCAGCTCGAAATTCGACCCGAAGAGCGTCACCCAGTGGGGCTTCGACGCCCAGTGGGCGGACAACAACCCGGTCGCCGAATCGACGATCTTCGGAGCGTTCTCGGTCGTCGCCGATGACGGCAAGACCGCGCAGATCCCGGATCCGCTGAAGACCGGCCTCAACTGGTACAGCGACGGCGTCTGGAAGGACCACTTCATCCCGACGTACGCGCAGATCCACAGCGACCTGCTCGGCCCTGACAACGAGTTCTCCTCGGGCAATCTCGCGATGGCCGAGACCCACAGCTGGTACATGTGCTGCATCAACCCGGCCGCCCCCGCCAAGCGCGACTTCGTCTGGGGTGTCGCCGTGGCGCCGTCCTACAACGGCACGACGACCGCGAAGCTCCACGCAGACACGTTCAGCCTGCTGAAGACGACGAAGCATCCGGAAGAGGCCTTCAAGGCCCTGACCGTGCTCGTCAACTCGGATGCGCTCCTCGCTGACTACGGCGCCTTCCCGGCGGATCCGTCAAAGCAGGACGCGTTCTTCGCCACGATCAACAAGCAGTATCCCGACGTGAAGATCGACTGGTCGGTCCCACAGGCGATGCTGTCGTACCCGGACATCCCCAACCATCAGGCCTACATGCCGGACTACGCCAAGGCCAAGAAGGCCCTCCAGGCCCTCGGCAACGCGTACCGGACCAACGAGCTCGATATCAACGCCGAGCTGACGAAGCTGCAGACGACTCTGCAGGGCATCTTCGACGCAGCGCCGGAATAGACTCGGCTCCTCCTGCGACCCCCCGGACGTTCTCCTCCGTCCGGGGGGTCGCCACCCCAGCTAAGGCCCGTCACCCCACACGGAGCTGACCCGGACCATGGCTCAAACCACCGGGACCCTTGAGACGCTCGCACCCTCGAGGGACCATCGCCCGAGGTTCCGCGGCCCGGCCTTCCGCGAGGCGTTCTGGGGCTTCGTGTTCATCGGTCCGTGGCTCATCGGCCTGGCCGTCTTCACCGCCGGCCCGATGATCGCGTCCCTCGCCATGTCGCTGACGGACTTCAACCTGCTTGCGGCGGAGAAGACGCGATTCGTCGGGATCGACAACTACATCCAGATGACGCGGGACCCGCTCGTGGCGACATCCGTCATCGCGACCGTCAAGTTCGCGCTGCTCTTCGTCCCGCTGACGATGATCGCGAGCTTGGCCTTCGCGCTCCTCCTCAACAGCCCGCGCCTCATGGGGAAGAGCGTGCTCCGGACGCTCATCTACATGCCGATGATGATCCCGCTCGTCGCCTCGACGCTGGTGTGGATCGGCTTCCTGAACCCGAACACCGGCTGGCTGAACGAGATCCTGCAGTCGCTCGGGATCGTCGGTCCGGACTGGACGAACAGCGACGTCTGGATCTATCCGGCCCTGGCGCTGATCGGCCTCTGGGGCATCGGAAATTTCATGCTGATCAACCTCGGTGGCCTGCAGGGCGTCCCGAGCGAGCTGTACGAGGCCGCCAGGATCGACGGGGCGGGTATCTGGACGACGCTGCGTCGGATCACGATCCCGCTCATCTCGCCGATCCTGCTCTACAACCTCGTCATCTGTGTGATCGCGACGTTCCAATACTTCACGCAGATCTACACGCTGAGCAACGGCAACGGCGACCCGAACAACGCGACGCTATTCATCAACCTCGAGCTGTTCCGTGAGGCGTTCTGGTTCAGCCGCATGGGCTACGCGTCGGCGATCGCCTGGCTGCTGTTCGCGATCGTCCTGGTCCTGACCCTCGCCCTCTTCTGGGTATCCCGGAGCCGCGTCTACTACGCCGGGTCCGAGCGGTGACGAAGGTCGGCACGTTCCCCGCGGAACGAACGTTCGGCGAGCGCGGCGCGGTCGCGCGCATGTACCGCCGCTACATGGTCAAGGCATCCGTGACGATGTTCGCATTCATCGTCGTCGCGGCGTACCTCCTGCCACTGCTGTACATGGTCACGACGTCCTTGAAACAGCCGTCGCAGGTCTCCGACCCGGGTGCGCCTGCGTACCCGGCTACGCCCCTGACGGCGACCTACGAAGGCGCGTCGTATCCGTTGTACTCGGTGCCGTTCCCGGACGGCACCACCCGCCAGCTCATGCTCATCGATCCCGGTCGCGAGTCCAGCAAGTTCATCGACCCGAACGACGCGACCGCGACACCGATCGAGTGGCAGGGCCGCTGGAGGACCCTCCAGCAGGCGTGGACGTTCTCGCCGCTGATCGAGAACTTCACGACCGTCTGGAACCAGCTCGACTTCCCACGCCTGCTACGCAACACGTTCGGGATCGCGCTGTTCAGCACGATCGGGGCCGTGGTGTCCTCGGTGCTCGTCGCCTACGGGTTCGCGCGCTTCCGGTTCCCCGGCAAGAACCTGCTCTTCATCATCCTGCTGGCGACGATCATCCTGCCGTTCCAGGTCACGCTGCTCCCGCAGTACGTGATCTTCACGAAGCTCGGCTGGAACGGCACCTGGTTGCCGCTGATCATCCCGCACTTCTTCGCCAACGCCTACAACGTCTTCCTACTGCGGCAGTACTTCATGTCGATCCCCCGCGAGCTCGATGAGGCCGCGATGATCGATGGCGCCGGCCCGTTCCGGATCCTCCGCTCGATCATCGTGCCGCAGTCGCTGGCGGCGATCACGGCGGTCGCCCTGTTCCACTTCTTCTTCGCCTGGAACGACTTCTTCGTCCCGCTGCTGTACCTGGCGAGCAAGCCCGAGCTGCAGCCGCTGTCGATCGGCATCCAGCAATACAACGCCCTGTACGCGAGCCAGCCGACGCTCATCCAGGCCTCCGCCCTCCTGACGATGGCCGTGCCGGTGATCGTGTTCTTCCTCGCACAACGCGCGTTCATGCGAACGGTGGTCGTCACCGGCGTCGAGAAGTGACGTGCGCGACGTGACCGCGACGGAAGCCAAGGCCCATCGCGCGACCATCGACTGGCCGGTCATCCCGGAAGTCGCATGGCGACGACCGATCGGCGAGCCGTGCGCCGACGTCGGGCGGCCACGGGTCCACGTGCCGATGATCGACGACGGCGAATGGGCCGGGATCCCCATCGGAGGGTTGGGCACCGGCAGCATCGGGCGGACGTTCCGCGGCGACTTCGCGCGCTGGCACCTCGATGTCGGCCATCATCGGTTCGAGCCGGTCGTGGCCGACGGCTTCTCGCTGTTCGTCGGCCGACCCGACGGCTCGACCCAGTCGACCGTGCTCGCCGTCAGACCGCCCGGGGACGCGTTGGAGACGTGGAGTTGGAACCTGCCGGTCGGCGGCGGCACGTACCACGCGCTGTTCCCGCGGGCGTGGCAGACGTTCGACGCGGCTGTGGTCGGCGTGGATGTCGTCGGCGAGCAGCTCTCGCCGGTGATCGCCGGCGACCTCGAGCGCAGCGCGCTTCCGGTCGGGGTGTTCGAGTGGTGGATCGCCAACCCGGGGCCGGAGCCCGTCACGGTCGCGATCATGGCGACGTTCGCCGACCCGCCTGGAGGACCCGATCAGGGCATGCCGACGGCCCGTGCCCACAGCGCCCGACGCGACGGCGCTGTCGAGGGCGTCGAATTCGGCGACGCTGGAGCCGAGGCGCCCACGGCGTTGCGCGGCACGCTCGCGTTGGCCGCCCTCGGCGATGGCTGGGAGATCACCAGCACACCCGACTTCGACCCGGTCGCCGACATCGACGTCTGGCAGGACTTCGCCACCGACGGGCGCTTGACCAAGGCGACGCCGGCCCGCGCCGACTCCCCCACGGCCGGGCCGGCGGGCGCCGCCCTCGCAGCGACGCGCGCGCTGGCGCCCGGCGAGCGCACGTCGGTCCGGTTCGCGCTGACCTGGGATCTGCCGATGGTCGAGTTCGGTGGCGGGCGGCGCTGGTGGAAGCGATACACCCGTGAATGGGGACGTTCCGGCGATCGCGCCTGGGATCTGGCGGTCCACGCGCTTAGCGAGACACCCGCCTGGCGGGCCGCGATCGAGACCTGGCAACGCCCGGTCATCGATGACCCCGAGCGGCCGGCGTGGTACCGGGCCGCGCTGTTCAACGAGCTGTACTTCCTCGTCGACGGCGGCACGTTCTGGGAGGCGGGCGAAGTCGGCGGTCCCCTCCCCTCGCCTGACGACGCCGGGCGGTTCGCGCTCCTCGAATGCGTCGACTACCCGTTCTACGACACGGTCGATGTCGACTTTTACGCGTCGTTCGCCGTGCTCGAGCTGTTCCCCGAACTCGAGATCCGCGGGATCCGTGACCTGCTGGCCACGATCGAGGTGGACGACCGCACGAGGGTCAGCATCCAGGCCTCCGGTCGCGAGGCGCCACGCAAGCTGCCGGATACGGTGCCGCACGATGTCGGGGGTCCCGACGACGATCCCTACTACCGGCCGAACTGGTACCGCTTCCAGGACGTCAACGGCTGGAAGGATCTCGGCCCGAAGTTCGTCCTCCAAGCCTGGCGGGATGCCGTCGCGGCAGGTCCCGACGGCGATGCGCTCATCCGCGAGGTGTATCCCGCGGTCGAGGCAGTGCTCGGTCGGCTCACCGTCGCCGACCGCGACGGCGACGGTCTCCCGGAGCACGACGGCGAGCCGGACCAGACCTATGACACCTGG
>DATNFQ010000028.1:0-4586 GCA_035606295.1 Patescibacteria group bacterium | reverse complement strand
GACGGCGACGCAGGCGACGAGGCCGAAGCGGAGCCGCCACAGGCCCCGACCATCATGGCGGCCACCGCGATCACGATCAAACGGAGGATCCGCGCGCTCATGCCGCCCCGACGATGCCGCACGGGCTACAGTTCCGCGGATGCCGACCACGATCGACTTCTCGGACGTCGACGCTCTGACCTTCGATTGCTACGGCACCCTTATCGATTGGGAGGCCGGGCTGAGCGCCGCCTTCCGCGAGCTGCTCGAAGCACACGACGTCCCGCACGATCCCGAGGACGTCCTGGTCCGGTTCGCGCGGCACGAGGCGGCGGCCGAGGCCGGCCCGTATAGGACGTATCGCCAGATCTTGATGCTGGGTCTGCAAGGCGTGGCGACCGAGCTCCACTTCGAGCCGACCGCGAACGAGATGGAACGGTTCTCGCGTTCCGTCGAGGACTGGCCCGCGTTCCCGGACTCGACGGAGGCGCTGCGCCGGCTGAAGCGTCGCTTCCGTCTCGGCGTGCTGACGAATTGCGATGACGACCTGTTCGCTGCGTCGAACCGTCGGCTCGGCGTTGACTTCGACTGGGTGATCACGGCGCAGCAGGTCGGCTCGTACAAACCGAACGAGCGCAACTTCTCGATCATGCTCGATCGTCTTGCGCTGCCCCAGGATCGCGTCGTCCACGTCGCCCAGAGTCTGTTCCATGACCACGCGCCGGCCAAGCGGCTCGGCTACACGACGGTCTGGATCAACCGGCGCCACGATCGCCCGGGTAGCGGCGCGACGCCACCCTCCGACGCTCGACCCGACGCCGCGTTCCCCGATATGGCGTCGTTCGCGGCGGCCGCCGTCCCGGACTGAGCTCTCCGGGCCTCCGGGCCTGTCGCGAGGAGGCCCCGCATAGGAAACGGCCCCGGGAGACCCGGGGCCGTTTCGCCGCTCAGGCGCCGTAGGCGGCGCATCGGACTACTTGTTCAGGATCTTGTCAGCCTTGCGGTCGATCTTCTTCTCGTCGGCGGCAGAGAGGTTCCCCTTGTCGTGCTGCTGAGACGCGCGCGCCTTGGCGTTCGCGGCATGCGACTTGTCGGGCATCGGGTACTTGTGCTCGTCAGGGAGACCGAACTTCGAGTCAGGCATGCTGTCGCGCTTCTTCTCGGAAAGTGTGGCCATCGTCGACCTCCTCTCGATGTCGCGTCGAATAGGTCGACGCTTCGCTGGTGGAAGTCCTTCGATGGTTGCCCGGTCGGTCGATAAGCCGGTCATGACACTCGCGGAGGCCTCCTTGCGCCTCCCTTTCAGTCCCGACTAACTCGACTCCGGACCCGCGGTCACGGCCGGGGGCGGCGGCGGCGGAGGCGGTGCCGCCGCTGGCGAGCCGCCATCGCCGTCGCTCTCGTTCGAGGCGACGAGGAACCCTCGGAACGACTCGGCCAACTGGGTGATCTCCAGCGGCAGTACGTACTTGGTCGACGGGCTCGCCCCCAATGCCTTGAAGGCTTCGAGGTATTGGAGCGCCATCGTCTTCTGATCGATCTGCGAGGCCGCGTTGTAGATCTGCGTCAGCGCAAGGGCGAAGCCCTCGGCCCGAAGGATGGCCGCCTGCCGATCGCCTTCGGCCTTGAGGATCTCGGACTGCTTCGTGCCCTCGGCGACGTTGATCGCCGACTGGCGCGTGCCTTCCGATTCGGTGATGACCGCGCGCCGTGTCCGCTCGGCAGAGAGCTGCCGGTTCATCGCGTCCTGGACATCGCGCGGCGGCGTGATCTCGCGGATCTCGACGGTCGTGACCTTGCCGCCCCAGCGCTCGGTGACCTCGTCGAGCTTGATGCGCAGGACCTCGTTGATCTGGTCGCGCTTGGACAGCACATCGTCGAGGAGGATGTCGCCTACCACGGCACGGAGGGTCGTCGTGGCGATGTTCTGGAGGGCCCCCTCGAAGTTCTGGACCTCGACGACGCTCCGATAGGGGTCGACGATGCGCCAGTAGATCAGGAAGTCGATGCTGATCGGCGCGTTGTCCTTCGTGATGCTGGTCTGGCTGGGAACCTCGATGAACCGCTCGCGCAGGTCGACCTTCACCGCGCGCTGGGCGATCGGCACGATGAAGACCCAGCCCGGGCCCTTGACCTCGGTCGGGCTGGTGCGACCCAGGGTGAAGACCAGCACGCGCTCGTACTGATTGACGATCTTGATCGACGCGACCGCGATGACCGCGATGATCAGGATGACGAATGCGGCCGCCAGGATGGTGGCGAGCTCCACGGTTTCCTCCTACGCACCTTCCGGCGACGGCGAGGGCGCCGGACCGGCTTCCACGATGAGTATCAGGTCCTTCTGTCCGACGACCCGCACAGGCTGACCAAGTGGGATCGCGGTATCGCCGCTGGCCCGTGCGCTCCACTGCTCACCCGCGGCATACACGACGCCGCGTGGTTCGAGCGCAGTGCGGGCGATCCCGGCCGTCCCCTTCGGGACCCTCATCGTACCGCCGGCCCCGTATTCACCCGCGAATGCCAGCGACCGTCGCCGGACGCGGGCCACGGTGATCAGCACGGTCAGGACGAACACCGCGGTGACCCCGGCCATCGCGACGATGAGCGGGACCGCCACGGCCACCTCTGGCGCGGCCGGTGTCCCGGGGGCGGTGTAGAGGGTGAACGCGCCCAGCACGAAACAGATCAGCCCGCCGACCGTGAGCAGGCCATGGCTGGTCACGGTCGTCTCGAGGATGAACAGCAGCACCGCCAGCCCGATCAGGATCAGCCCCGCGACGTTGAGCGGCAGGCTCCCGAAGCCGATGAACGCGAGGATCAATGCGATCGCGCCGAGCGTGCCGGTCACGAAGTTCGGGCTCTGAAGCTCGAACAGCAGACCGTAGAAACCGAGGGTCAGCAGGATGAACGCGATGTTCGGGTCGGACAGCAGGTGGATGACCTGCTGGAACGGATTCATGCCGACATCGACGAACGGGACGTCGGTCAGCTCGAGCGTGACCTTCTGGCCGGCGACGTCGACCGTCTGGCCGTCGGCCTTGTCGCGGACCTCCTCGAGCGAGCGCGCGATCCCGTTCACCGCACCGATCGAGACGGCCTCGCTGGCGGGTGACGACACGGCGCTCTCGACGGTCGACACGGCCCAGTCGACGTTGCGGCCGCGGGTCTCTGCGATCGACCGGATGTTGGCGATCGCGTCGTTCTTCACCTTGCTGCCGATCGTGCCCGTGAGGTCCTCGCCGTTGGGACCCACCGGTGATGCCGCGCCGATATTGGTGCCCGGCGCCATGTAGGCGAGGTTTCCGGCCAGCGTGATGAACGTGCCGGCGCTTGCCGCCCGACCGCCGCTTGGAGCCACCCAGACGATCGTCGGGACCTGCGCCTCGAGGAGCGATGACACGATCCTTTGGGTGCTATCGAGCGCGCCGCCCGGCGTATTGAGCTGCAGGATCACGGCGCTCGCCCCACCGGCGGCAGCCGCCTTGACGCCCTCTTCGATGTAGGTCGCCATGACGTTGTCGACGGTGCCCGTCGCGGTCAGGACATCGATGTGCGGATCCGCGGTCGCGTCGGCGGCCAGGACGGACAGCACCGGCGCGCCCGCATTGGCAAGCAGCAGCCACGCCAGTCCGGCGAGAAGGATCGATCGATGCAGGCGCGCCGCGGACCGGCTCGCCCGCGCGGTTGGTGGCATCGAGGTCGCTCATGCGCATCATCGCACGAGTCGTCGCGATGTCCGTCGTCCGCGGACAGGGAAACGGCCGGGCCGCCGAAGCGCCCGGCCGTCGTCGTCGCGAGCTCGGGACTACATGATCCCGACGACGTGACCCTCCGGATCGGCGAAGAGCGCGACCGTCGTCTCGGGCGCGACCTCGGTCAGCGGCATGATCACCCGACCGCCGCTCGCGGCGGCCTTGTCGAGGATGCCCTGCGGATCGTCCGTGTGGACATAGAACGTGACGTGGCCGGCACCACCATCCTGGCTCGCGCCGATCCCGCCGGTCAGACCGTCCTCCTGGCGGTACATGCCGTACCCGCCCGGGTTGTTGGTGTCGAGGCTCCAGCCGAACACGTTCTTGTAGAACTGCTGCAGTGCGCCGCCGTCCTTGCCGGTGACCTCGACGTGGATGACTTTGGCTCCCATCGGGGACCTCCTTCGCTCGCGGCGGCTCACGATCGACCGCCCCGTATCAGCACGACGAACGGGAGGGGGCCGAATCGACAACCCGGGTCGGCCGGCGACGCGCCGTTTGATCCGATGGGGTTATGGCGAGAGGTTCACGGGGAGATCGTTGCGCAGCGCCGACCTCTCCTTTCGGGCGAAAACGACGCCTGACTCGTCACCCGGTGCAGATCCTGCCGGGAAACCGGTGTTGGTACGCCATAGCGGTCTTCGGGTGAAACTTCTGCCAGAACGTGGGCCGACCGGCCCAGGGCGCCTCCGGCGGACGGCAAGCGGCCGCCGTCAGGGCAACGGCCGCCAGGCCTGGCCGAGCAGGATCGCGAGGGCGACCAGCACCGCCCCGAGAGCGACGAACAGCACGCTGACTTCCATGATCTCGGGCTTGGTGATGAGGTTCGTCGGCAGGTTCGCGAACACCTTCTGG
>DATNFQ010000027.1:0-16057 GCA_035606295.1 Patescibacteria group bacterium | reverse complement strand
CCGGCGACCACACGCGCCCCCTCAGCCACGGCTCCCGCCACGTAGCCCTCGACTTTGGCCCGGTGGTCGGCAGAGATCAGGGCACCGGTCTCAGTGGCGTCGTCCGTGCCACTCCCCAGCCGGATCCGGTCCGCGCGTTCCGCCAGTTCCGCGACGAATCGATCGTGGATCGGCGCCTCCACGATCGCTCGGCATCCTGCCGAGCAGACCTGCCCCGAATGGACGAATGCGGCGGTCAACGCGTTGTCGACCGCGGTCTCGAAGTCGGCGTCAGCGAAGACGATGTTCGGGCTCTTCCCGCCGAGCTCCAAGGCGACCTTCTTGACGTTGATCGCGGCGCCGCGCATCAGGGCACGGCCTGCCTCGATCCCGCCGGTCAGCGAGACGAGGTCGACGAGCGGCGAGTCGGCGAGCGCCTGGCCGACCCGCTCGCCTTCCCCAAGGACGAGGTTCACGACCCCCCGCGGCGTGCCGGCCTCCTCGAGGAGGCGAGTCAGGTGGATCGCGGTCAGCGGCGTCAGATGCGCCGGCTTCATGACGGCCGTGCAGCCCGCCGCCAGGGCCGGCGCGATCTTCCAGGAGAGCTGGAGCAACGGGTAGTTCCACGGCCCGATCAGCCCGCATACGCCGACCGGCTCGTACACGATCCGGCTCAGGGCGGTGGGAACGCTCGTGTCGACGAGCCGCCCGGCCTCCTTGTCCGCGAGGTCGGCGTAGTACCGGAAGACGCGGATCACGTCGGCGATGTCCCAGCGGCTCTCGCGCATCGCCTTGCCGGTGTTCAGCGTTTCTTCGCGCGCGAGCTCCTCGAGGTCACGTTCGAGCAGGCCGGCGACACGATCGAGCAGCGTCGCTCGCTCGCTCGTCGGGGTCCTCGGCCAGTCGGTCGTGTCGAAGGCGCGCCGCGCAGCCTCGATCGCGGCCTGGACCTGCGCGTCGGTCGCGACGTCGACCTCGGTCACGACCGATCCATTGCTCGGATCGACGACCGGACTGCACGTCCCGTCGCCCGACGCGACCCATGCGCCGTCGATGAAAAGGCTTGCCACCTTGCCCTCGCTCATAGCTTGACCCGGCGGAGCGCGAGGATGCGGCCCGGCTCGGCGGCGGTCAAGGAGCGTGCCACGGTCCGGGTCGATCTCGCGGTATCCTCCGCGGGCACAACAGAGCAACGAGGGTGGAGGAGGTCGGGCATGGTCGCGGTCCCAGCGCGGGCGGATGTCGTCGTCATCGGCGCTGGCATCGTCGGCAACAGCATGGCCTACCACCTCGCCGAGCAGGGTTGGCGGAACATCGTCCTGCTCGACAAGGGGCCGATGCCGAGCCCCGGCGGATCGACCGGCCACGCCTCGAACTTCATATTCCTGACCGATCACTCGAAGGAGATGACGGCCTTCACGGTCGACAGCGCGCGCCAGTACAAGGAGCTCGACGTCTACGACACGACGGGCGGCATCGAGGTCGCTCGGACACCAGAGCGCATGGAAGAGCTCAAGCGACGCGTGGCGTCGTCGACGTCATGGGGCATCGAGGGCGTCCGCCTCGTGACCCCGGCCGAGGTCAAGGAGATGGTCCCATTCATCGATGAATCGGTGATCCTGGGCGGCTTCTATTCGCCGGGCGTCGGCATCGTCGACTCGCTCCAGGCAGGCACGCTCATGCGCCAGAAGGCGCAGGACATGGGCGCATTGACCGTCGCGGCGGGCGTCGAGGTCACCGGCATCGACGTCGTCGACGGGCACGTTCGCGGCGTCCGCACGGACGCGGGTGACATCGCTGCCGACACCGTGGTCATCGCCTGTGGCGTCTGGAGCCCGCGTATCGCCCGGATGGCCGGAGCGTCGATCCCGCTGGTCCCGGCGGTGCACCAGATGATCGACATCGGTCCCGTGCCGATGTTCGAGAACACGACGAAGGAAGTCGGTTTCCCGATCGTGCGTGACATGGACACGAACATGTACGAGCGCCAGCACGGGACGGGATTCGAGGTCGGTTCGTACGCCCACCGGGCGATCCTCATGGACGCCGACGACATCCCGTCGATCGAGGCATCGGCACTATCGCCGACGATGCTGCCGTTCACCCAGGAGGACTTCGACCCGCAGCTCGAGGACGCGCTCGAGCTCTTCCCCGAGATCGTCGGAGACGAGTCGGTCGGTGTGAAGCTGGCGATCAACGGGCTGCTGTCGCTCACCCCGGACGGCAACCCGATCATCGGCGAGACACCCGAGGTCAAGGGCCTCTGGTCGGCCGCGGCGATCTGGATCAAGGAGGCGCCGGGCATCGCCAAGGCGGTCGCCGAATGGATGACGACGGGCGAGCCTGAGATCGACCCGCATGGATCGGACATCGCCCGCTTCTACGAGCACCACAAGGTCGACCAGCACATCAACGCTCGCGCGACCGAGGGCTTCAACAAGACCTACGGCATCGTCCATCCGATGGAGCAGTGGGCCTCGAACCGGCCGATCCGCCTGTCCCCGGCGTACGACCGCCACGTCGAGCTGGGCGCCGAGTTCTTCGAGGCAGCCGGCTGGGAGCGTCCGTTCTGGTACGGCACCAACGAGTCCCTGCTCGGCGAGTACGGCGAGCGCGTCATGCCACGCAAGGCCGAGTGGGAGTCGCGCTGGTGGTCGCCGATCATCAACGCCGAGCACCTCGCCATGCGCGACCGGGCCGGCCTCGTCGACCTGTCCGCGTTCGCGATCTTCGACATCACCGGCCCGGGCGCACTCGCCGCGCTCGAGCGCCTGGCGGTCAACAAGGTCGACGTCGCGCCCGGACGGACCGTCTACACGCCGCTGCTCAACAAGGCGGGTGGGATCCTCGCCGACCTCACGATCATGCGCCTCGGCCATGACCACTTCCGGGTCGTGACCGGTGGCGGTATGGGCATGCGCGATCGGAAGATCTTCCAGGACGGCCTGCCCGCGGACGGCACCGCCTCGCTCCACGACCTGACCAACGCGTACACGACGTTCGGTCTGTGGGGACCGCGTGCGCGCGACATCCTCGGCGCCGCGTCGGATGGCCGCGCCGACATCAGCCACAAGGGTTTCCCGTTCCTGAGCTCGAAGACCGTCGACATCGACGGCGTCCGGACGCTTGCGTCGCGGATCAGCTACGTCGGCGAGCTCGGCTGGGAGATCTATGTCCCGATCGAGCAAGGCCTGCGGGTCTGGGACGCGCTCTGGCGCGCCGGCCAGCCGCACGGCATGGTTCCGGTCGGGATCGGTACCTACGCCGTGACGTCACGGCTCGAGAAGGGCTATCGCGCCCACGGCGCGGAGCTCGAGCTCGACTTCGACCTCGTCGAGGCGGGGATGGCCCGGCCGACGGTCAAAGACGCCGACTTCGTCGGTCGCGAGGCCTATTTGAAGAAGCGCGACGCGGCGCCGGTCGCGATCCTGTGCACGCTGACCGTCGACGACAACACGTCAAAGAGTGGCGTCAAGCGCTACATGCTCGGGCGCGAGCCGATCCTGGCCCAGGACGGCAGCCCGCTGGTCGACGCGAAGGGTCGCCGGTCGTACGTGACGAGCGCCGGATCCGGGCCGTCGGTCGGCAAGCACCTGCTGATGTCGTACCTGCCGCCCGACCAGGCGGTGGAGGGCAACAAGCTCCTCGTCGAGTATTTCGGCGAGCGTTATCCGGTGACTGTCGCGGTCGCCGGCGCCACGCCGTTGTTCGATCCCGAGAACGAGCGGATCCGGAGCTGACGTCGAGCATGCGCATCCTCGTCCTGGTCAAGCGCGTACCGGCGACCGGTGGTCGCATCGCGCTGACCGATGACGGCCGGGCCATCGATACGCGCTTTCTCGGCTTCGTCGTCAGCCCGCACGAGGAGTGTGCGGTCGAAGAGGCCGTGCGCTTCATCGAGGCGAACGGTGGCGAGTCCGTGGTCATGACGCTCGGTCCGGCCGAGGCCGCGGATCAGCTCCGCGACGCCCTGGCGATCGGGGTCGACCGCGCGGTCCTGCTCGAGACGGACGGATCCGACTGGGACCCGATGGCCACCTCCGCCGCGTTGACTGACGCGATCCGGCGGCTCGAAGCCGCCGACGGTCCGTTCGACCTGATCCTCGTCGGCAACGAATCGGCCGACTCGGGCGGGTACCAGGTCGGCATCCGGGTCGCCGTCGCCCTCGACCGACCCGTGGTGTCGGGGATCAAGGCCCTCGAGATCGACGGGGGAGTCGCCCGCGCCCGGCGCCAGGTCTCGGGCGGCTGGGATGTCTTCGAATTGCCGTTGCCGGCAGTGGTCGGCGTACGGGAAGGGATCAACCTGCCGCGCTATCCGTCGGTGCCGGGTCGACTCCGCGCCAAGAAGAAGGAGATCGACACGAGCAGCCCGGAGCGCGCTGCCGGCGGCGGACCGACCCTCGACCACCTCAAGCTGCCAGTGGAACAGGAGGCCCAGGTCGAGATCCTCGGGAACGGCCCGGAGGCGGCGCCGCGCGTCGTCGAAGTGCTGCGCGAGATCGGCGTCCTGTGAGCGGCATCCTCGTCGTCGTCGAGACCGCAGGTGGCACGGTCGATCGGCTGAGCGCCGAGGCGCTCGGGTTCGCGGCCGGCCTGGCGAAGGCGTTTGGTGGCGACCTTGATGCGGTCGTCGTCGCGGGTGGCGAGGAGGCGGCCAGCGCCGAGTCCGTCGCTGCGGGTCTTGGCGGCTACGGCGTCGCCACCACGCATCTCGTGACCGGCGAGGGTCTGGCGGCCTACGCGCCGGCGGCGTGGGCGGCCGGCATCGGCGCGGTCGTCGCCGACGGTTCGTACGACGCCATCGTCGCGCCTGGGAGTGATCGCGCGACGGAGGTCGTGGCCCAGGTCGCGGCACGGATGGGGCAGCCGATGGCCGCCAACGTCGTCTCAGCGGAACCGGGCGGATCGTGGCGGATCACCCGACAGCGCTGGGCCGGCAGCCTCCTCGAAGACGCCGTGCTCGACGGGGCGCCACGGTTCCTGACGGTCGCGCCGCACGCTGTCGCCGCCGCGGAACCCGTCGCCGGTGCGCAGGCGACGGTCGCGCGGGTGACCGCGCCGCTGACGGATGCCGACCTTCGTGCCCGCGTCGTCGGCCGTGACATGTCGGCGGGAGCGGGCGTGTCGTTGGCCGACGCCAAGGTCGTCGTCGGTGGCGGTCGCGGGATGGGCAGCGCTGAGGCGTTCGCGATGCTCGACGAGCTCGCTGCCGCGCTTGGCGCCGCGGTCGGGGTGTCGCGTGTCGCGACGAGCCTCGGTTGGCGACCCCATACACAGCAGATCGGCCAGACCGGGACGCGCATCGCACCGGATCTCTACATCGCATGCGGGATCAGCGGGGCGATCCAGCACATCGTCGGCGCCAAGGCCGCCAAGCGGATCCTCGTCATCAACACGGACCCGGAGGCACCGATCTTCCGTCGGGCCGCCTACGCCGTGATCGGCGACGTCCATGCCGTCGTGCCTGCCATCACCGCCGAGGTGAAGCGAGCGAAAGGCACTGGCTGATACTGCCGCGCGAGTACGTGTCGACCCACTGGGTGCGACCCTCGAGGGCGCTACACTCGCGTCGGATGTTCGTTCGCGTAGGGCGGACGCGATAGACCCTCACGCGGAGGTGACCCGATGGGGTTCATCAGTGGTGTGATCACCGGACTCGGGATCGCGGCGGCAGCGGCAGCGTGGTACATGTCACGCGCCGGATCCGAGTTCCGCGAGCGCTATCGCGTCGACAAGCGGCTCGGCGACTTCGGCGACGAGATGGAGCTGCGAACCCGCGATGTGCGCGCGAACATGGGTGCGCAGGTCGAACAGGTGCGAACGCAGGCAGGAGCGCAGGTCGAGCAGATGCGCTCGCAGGCCGAGGCACAGGTGGACCAGATCCGGGCCCAGGCGTTCGGCGACAACGGTTCATCGGCCGCCGACACGCTTGATGATGCCAGCGCGGCGGCTGCCGAGGAGGCCGCCGAGATGGCCGCTGACGTCGAGGCCAAGGCCGCGAGGGTCAAGAAAGCAGCCAAGGACGAAGCATCCGGAACGGAGTAGGAACCCGCAGGAGCAGGAGGCCCAGTGCCCAAACGGAAAGTCACATATCCGCCGGCCAAGACCGCCAATAGACCACCGCCGCCCACCGGGCTGCCAGATGAAGCACCGTACGTCCGCCCGACGGTCGCCATCATCGATGTCAATGCGGGCAAGGGCCGAGCCGGGCTTTCCGTCGGGACGCGGGTCCGTATCAGTGGCTCGGGACTCTATTCGGGTGAGTTCGCGGTGATCGAGCGCTTGGCGAACGGGGTGATCCCGTCGGCCGTCGTCCGCACCGAAGCCGGCAAGACGCGTCAGGTCAGGACGATCGACCTCGAGCCGGCCGGTCCGGCTGGGCCCGCAGCGTCGGCAGGACAGGCTCCAGCGGCGGAGTAGCGGCTCGAGCAGACGCCGCCTCGACGGTCTCGCACCGGGCCGCGGGCACCTGCGTCCGACCCCGGATCGACCTGACGAGGAGGGGACGAGATGGGCATCGATGATCTTCCGCACGTTCCGTTGCTCTTCGGTCCGTCACCCATCCATCGACTGCGTCGCCTATCGGCGGCCCTCGGCGGTACCGTCGAGATATGGGCCAAGCGCGAGGACTGCAACTCCGGGATCGCGTTCGGGGGCAACAAGGTCCGCAAACTCGAATACCTCGCCGCGGACGCGCTCGCGCAGGGCTGCGACACCTTGGTCTCCATCGGGGGCGTGCAGTCGAACCACACGCGGGCCGTCACCGGCGTAGCTCGACATCTCGGCCTCGGCGTGGTGACGGTCCAGGAGCACTGGGTCGATTGGGACGACCCCGGGTATGAAGTCGTCGGGAATATCCAGCTGACTCGCATCATGGGCGGCGACATCCGGATGGACCGCGCCGGCTTCGACATCGGGATCCGCGACAGCTGGCGTCAAGCGCTTCAGTCGGTCGAGGACGCGGGCGGCAAGCCCTACCCGATCCCAGCAGGCGCCTCGGATCATCCCTTGGGTGGTCTCGGCTTCGCGCACTGGGTCCGTGAAGTCGCGGCGCAGGAGGCGCAGCTCGGTGTGTTCTTCGACCATGTCATCGTCTGCACCGTGACCGGCTCGACGCAGGCTGGGATGATCGCCGGCGTCGCTCTCGAGGGCAGAGCCGACCGCCGTGTCATCGGCGTCGATGCATCGAAGACCCCGGAGAAGACGTTGGCCCAGGTGGCCAGCATCGCGCGAGCCACGGCCGCGACGATCGGCGTCGAGCGTGACGTGCGCGACGACGAGATCACCCTCGTCGACGGGTATGCCGGGCCCGTATATGGCGTGCCCGACGAAGGGACGATCGAGGCGATCCAGCTTGCAGCCCGGACGGAGGGCATGATCACGGACCCGGTGTATGAGGGTAAGTCGATGGCCGGCCTCATCGGCCTGATCCGCTCCGGCGAGATACCGGCCGGTTCTCGTGTCCTGTATGCCCACCTTGGCGGCCAGCCCGCTCTGTCCGCCTACGCCCACACTCCCGGACTCGGTGGCGAGCTTCTCGAAGCGGGATCTCACATCGCCGTCGAGGGTGGGGTTCGCTAGCGCTCCCGGAGACCTGCCGCGATCCGTGCTGCGCCCGTCACCACGAGCTGCGCCATCTCTCCCTCCGTGCCCGGCACCGGGAAGCGGTAGGAAGGGCCGTGGAGGTGCACCGCGGCGATCACCTCGCCCGAGTCGTCGGCGATGGGTGCCGCGACCGACGAGATGCCCGCGTCGAACTCCTCGATGGCCCAGGTATAGCCCCGCCGGCGGACGTCGCGCAGCCGCTCTCGGATCGCATCCGCCTCGACCAGCGTCTTCGGCGTGAACCGCTCCATCGCCCCCTGGGTCAGGTACCGCTCGATCGAGCCCTGGCCGCGGAACGCCAGCAGCACCTGGCCGGACGAGACCGCGTGCAAGGGCGCCCGTAGGCCCGTCCAGTCGCGGACGACGACCGGGTTCGGCGTATCCACCTGATCGATGTAGTGGATCTGGTCGCCATCCGAGACGCCGAGCCCGGCCGCCTCGCCTGATGTAGCGGCAAGCTCCTGCAGCACGGGGCGCCCGACCGCCGCGACCGATCGCACGAGGCTGTAGCCGCCGCCCAGCGTCACGAGTCGGGGACCGAGGCGGTATGACGTATCGCCCGGCACCTGCTCGACCGCGCCCTCGCCGACCAATGTGGCCAGGAGCCGCGCGGCCGTGGACTTCGGGAGTACCGCTCGCTCGGCCACCTCGGTCACCCCGAGTGGGCCCTCATCGAGAGCGTCGAGGACGGCAAAGGCTCGCCTGATGGATTGGACGCTGGACATCGGTACCTTCGTGCTCTAGATTCGCTGTCCGAGAGTTCCATCATACGGCACGGTTCCACGATGTGGAACCCCACCGTCGCGAAACCTCCCCACATCCCCACAGACGCGATCCGGAGCTCCACACCATGACGGACGATTTCCAGGACATCGATCTCAACGCCCTGTCCGACGACGAGCTCGTCGAGCAGATGCACAACGACCTCTATGACGGCATGAAGGACGAGATCGTGGAGGGGACGACGATCCTCCTCGGCCGCGGCTTCAGCGCCACGAAGGTCCTCGACGACGCGCTCGTCGCCGGCATGAAGATCGTGGGCATCGACTTCCGCGACGGCATCCTGTTCGTGCCCGAGGTCCTTCTCGCCGCGAACGCGATGAAGGCCGGGATGGCGATCCTTCGGCCGCTCCTCGCCGAGACCGGCGCAGAGCCGGTGGGCAAGGTCGTCATCGGCACGGTCAAGGGCGACATCCACGACATCGGCAAGAACCTGGTCGGGATGATGCTCGAGGGGGCCGGGTTCGAGGTCGTCGACCTCGGCATCAACACCGACGCTGACAAGTTCCTGAACGCGCTGACCGAACACAAGCCGGACATCCTCGGGATGTCGGCGCTGCTGACGACCACCATGCCCTACATGAAGGTCGTCATCCAGACGCTCAAGGACCGCGAGATGCGTGACGACTACATCGTCCTCGTCGGCGGTGCGCCACTGAACGAGGAGTTCGGGATGGCGGTCGGGGCGGACGCGTATTGCCGGGACGCCGGTGTGGCGGCAGAGACGGCTCGGCGCCTCATAGACGAGCGACGCGCCCGTGCCCGCGTCCCTGCCTGAGATCGACCGGCAGGACCAGCCCCGCGTCCTCGTCGTCGGCTGCGGGGCCCTCGCCCGCGAGCTCGTCGCGCTGACCAAGGACCTGCCGAACGTCGACATCACGTGCCTGCCGGCCACGCTCCATAACCGGCCCGGTGGGATCCCTGCCGCGGTCCGCGAGCGGATCCGTCGGCGGCGGGCCGGCTACGACCGGGTCTTCGTCGCGTACGCGGACTGCGGGACGGGCGGACTGCTCGATCCCGTGATCGCCGAGGAGGGCGTCGAGCGCCTCGCGGGCGCGCATTGCTACGAGTTCTACGCCACGAGTCCTGAGTTCGCGAAGCTCGTCGAGGACGAGCCCGCGACGTTCTTCCTGACCGACTTCCTGGCGCGCAACTTCGACCGGCTCGTGATCAAGGGTCTCGGGCTCGACCGCCATCCGGAGCTGCGCGACCAGTACTTCGGCAACTACCAGCGACTCGTCTACCTCGCCCAGACCGACGATCCGGCACTCACCGTGACGGCACGTCGGGCGGCCCGCCGCCTCGGCCTGCGGTACGAGCGGCGCCGGACCGGATACGGCGAGCTCGCGACGACGATCGCCGCGGTGGCAGCGGGACAGCCCGCGCCGCCTGTCACCTCACTGCTCGACTTCGGAGGACGCTGATCGATGGGGACCATGACCGTCATCTGGTGGCGCGACATCCCGGCCCAGGTGACCGCTCGCGAGGGGCGCAAGCAGAGCAAGATCGTGCTCCACCCTCGCTTCCAGGTCGCCATCGATAAGGCCGCGAGCCGCGCCGGCAAGCGCGCGTACAACGACTACATCGAGGAATGGCGCCGGACACAGGCGCGCTGCGGCGAGGACATCGACGGTGAGGTCGCCGCAGAGGCCGAGCGCCTCGAGGCCGATTACGACAAGCACCGCCTCGCGATGCTCATCCAGACCGGCGGCGTCGAGGGCGGCGAGATCTTCCCACCCGCCCATGACGAGACCCAGGGCAAGGCGGTCGACGCGTGACCCGGACCGTCGTCAGCTCAGCCACGCGCGAGGTCGTCATCGGGGACGACCAGCCGTTCGTCATCATCGGCGAGCGGATCAACCCGACCGGCAGGAAGATCCTCATGGAGGAGATGAAGGCCGGTGACTTCTCCCGGGTCGAGCGCGACACGATCGCCCAGGTCGAGGCCGGCGCGCAGATGCTCGACGTCAACGCCGGCATCCCGCTGGCCGACGAGCCGGCGATCCTCGCCGACACGATCAAACTCGTACAGTCACTCACCGACGTGCCCCTGTCGATCGACTCTTCGATCGTCGAGGCGCTCGAGGCCGGGCTGGCCGTCTACCAGGGCAAGGCGTTGCTCAACAGCGTGACCGGCGAGGAGGAGCGGCTGGAGCGCGTGCTGCCGCTCGTCAAGAAGTACGGCTGCGCGGTCGTCGCGATCAGCAACGACGAGACGGGCATCTCCATGGACCCCGACGTCCGGTTCGCGGTCGCAAAGCGCATAGTCGAGCGTGCCGCCGACCACGGGATCCCGCGCGAGGATATCGTCGTCGATCCGTTGCTGATGCCGATCGGCGCCCTCTCCGGCGCCGGCCGCCAGGTATTCCACATCCTGAACCGCCTGCGCGATGAGCTGAAGGTCAATTCGACCTGCGGTGCCTCCAACGTGAGCTTCGGTCTCCCGAACCGGGAGGGGATCAACGGCGCGTTCCTCAACATGGCCATCGCGTCCGGGCTCACGTCGGCGATCACGAATCCCGTGTCCGAGGGCGTGCGCACATCGGTCATGGCCAGCGACGTCCTCATGGGCAACGACCGTGACGCCGCGCGCTGGATCCGCCAGTTCCGCGTGGAACCGACGGAGGGCGAAGGGGGCCGCCGTCGCGTCAACCGTCGGCGCGGGCCGGCCGGCAACGGCAGTGGCCCGACGACATCGGCCGACGTGCCCGGCGTCGAAGTGCCGGGACTCGACGTCCCGGCTGCCGGCTGACGCTGGTCAAGACGCCGATGGCCCCGGCTGATCCGCAGGTCATCTTCACGCCCTCGGGGCGGCGCGGCCGCGTGGCCGCCGGCACGACCGTCCTCGACGCTGCCCGGTCGCTCGGTGTCGACATCGACTCCGTGTGTGGCGGCCGCGGCATCTGTGGACGCTGCGCCGTCACGCCGGCGTTCGGATCGTTCGCGAAGCACGGCATCACCTCATCCCCCGACCACCTGACGCAGCCCAACGCCGTCGAGACCGAGTACCGCGAGGTATCGGGTCTGGCTGACGACCGACGGTTGTCCTGCACCGCATGCGTGCTCGGTGACCTCGTCGTCGACGTCCCGCCCGAGAGCCAGGTCCACCGCCAGGTCGTTCGCAAGGAGCTCGCCGCTCGGGCGTTCGAGATGGACCCCGTCCTGCGGCTGCACACCGTCGACGTGACCGAGCCGGACATCGCCACGCCGACGGGGGACCTGGGCCGGTTGTTCGATGCGCTGCAGAGCGAGTGGGGCCTGACGGACCTGCACGCCGACCTGCACGTCATCCAGTCACTGCAGAAGACGCTGACCGATGGCAAGTACCGAGTGACCGTCGCGGTCCACAGCGGGCATGACGTCATCGCCATCTGGCCGGGCTACAACGATCGTGCCTACGGCGTCGCCATCGACGTGGGTTCGACCACGATCGCCGGCCACCTGGTCGACCTGAGCGATGGCTCCGTCATCGCGAGCGCCGGCGTGATGAACCCGCAGATCCGGTTCGGCGAGGACCTCATGAGCCGCGTCTCCTACGTGATGATGCACGAGGGTGGCGACGCAGAACTGACGGCGGCCGTCCGCAAGGCCATCGACGGCCTGCTCGCGAACCTCGCCAACAAGGCGTTCTGCAAGCGGGTCGAGATCCTGGAGCTCACGATCGTCGGGAACCCGATCATGCATCACCTGCTGCTCGGCATCGACCCGACGCCCCTCGGTTCCGCGCCGTTCGCCCTGGCGACGGACGCGGCGGTGGAGACGACCGCATCCGAGCTCGGCATCATCGCCAACCCGGGCGCCCGTATCTATCTGCTCCCGTGCATCGCCGGCCACGTCGGGGCTGACACGGCCGGGGTGATCCTCGCCGAGGAGCCGCACGAGACCGATGCGATGACGCTCGTCGTCGATGTCGGCACGAACGCCGAGATCGTGCTCGGCAACCGCGATCGACTGCTGGCAGCCAGCAGCCCGACCGGTCCCGCGTTCGAGGGAGCCCAGATCAGCTCCGGGCAGCGGGCCGCGCCGGGTGCCATCGAGCGGGTGCGCATCGACCGCACCACGCTCGAGCCCAGGTTCCGCATCATCGGCGTCGATGCGTGGTCGGATGCGCCCGACTTCGAGGACGCGGTCCGTAGACGCGGGACCGGCGTGACCGGGATCTGCGGCAGCGGCATCATCGAGGTCGTCGCGGAGCTGTTCCTCGCTGGCGTCATCACCGCCGACGGCGTGATCGATGGCTCCGTTGCCGAGCGAACGCCGCGCGTCATCGCCGACGGTCGCACGTTCAGCTACGTGCTCTACGAGCCTGTCGCCAGCGAGGATGGCGAGGCCGCGGGTCCGCGCATCGTCATCACCCAGAACGACGTCCGGGCGATCCAGCTCGCGAAGGCGGCGCTGTACGCGGGTGCGCGACTGCTCATGGACCAGCTCGGGATCGACGCCGTCGACGAGGTCCGGCTGGCCGGCGCGTTCGGCAGCCAGATCGACCCGCTGCACGCGATGGTGCTCGGTCTGATCCCGGACTGCGATCTCGGCCGGGTCCGCGCGGCGGGTAACGCCGCCGGGACGGGCGCGCTCATCGCGCTCCTATCGGGCGCGGCACGCACCGAGATCGAGGGGGTCGTGCGCCGCGTCGAGAAGATCGAGACGGCCGTCGAGCCGCGCTTCCAGGAGCACTTCGTCGAGGCCATGGCGATCCCCCATCGGACCGCTCCATCGACCAATCTCGAGCGCGTCGTGCCGCTCCCGGCTCGCGCGCCGGCGGCCGAGCGACGCGGCACGGACCGGTCACTCGACCGACGACGTCGTCGGGCCGCCCTCCGCGCGGTCCCGGGAGACGACGCATGACCGACCCTGCGCGGAGTCGACGCAGTGGCGGTCGCGAGGCCCGCCGAGCGGCTCGCCTCCAGGCGCACCTCGAGCGCACGCCCTACCTGACCAGGACGCTCGCGCCGTTCGAGGTGCTCGGCGAAGAGGGCCTCTCGCTGATCGAGCACAACGCAGACACGATCCTCGAGGAGGTCGGGGTCGTGTTCCGTGGTGATCCCGAGGCGACGCGCCTCTTGGCGGACGCCGGCGCCGACGTCGATGGCGAGCTCGTCCGGTTTCCGCGCGGGATGTGCCGGAAGATCGTCCAGGCGACCGCACCCCGGGAGTTCACCCAGTACGCACGGAACCACGCGAACGACGTCGAGATCGGCGGGATGCACACGGTCTTCGCGCCGAATTACGGATCGCCGTTCGTGCGCGACCTCGACAAGGGTCGCCGCTACGGCACGATCGAGGACTTCCGGAACCTGGTGAAGTTGACCTATCTCTCGCCGCACCTGCACCACAGCGGCGGGACCGTGTGCGAGCCGGTCGACATCCCCGTCAACAAGCGCCACCTCGACATGGTCTATGCGCACATGCGCTACTCGGACAAGCCGTTCATGGGGTCCGTCACCGCCCCGGAGCGGGCACGAGACACCGTGGAGATGGCACGGATCCTGTTCGGGGCCGAATACCTCGAGGACCACGCTGTCATCCTGTCGCTCATCAACGCGAATTCCCCGCTCGTCTGGGACGCGACGATGCTCGGGGCGGCGAGGGCGTATGCGGAAGCCAACCAGGCCACGCTCCTCACGCCGTTCATCCTCGCCGGCGCGATGGCGCCGGTCACCGCCGCAGGCGTGGCCGCGCAGACCCTCGCCGAAGCGTTGGCCGGCATGACCTTCGTCCAGCTGGTGCGACCCGGCGCCCCCGTGGTGCTCGGCAGTTTCGCGAGCTCGATGTCGATGCAGTCGGGGGCGCCGACGTTCGGCACACCCGAACCGGCACTGGTCCTGTACACGATGGCGTCGCTTGCACGCCGGCTCGGCGTCCCGTTCCGGTCGGGCGGCTCGTTGTGCGCCTCGAAGATCGCCGATGCGCAGGCGGCGTACGAGAGCGCCGCGACGCTCCAGCCGACGGTCCTCGGCGGCGTCAACTTCGTGCTCCATGCAGCCGGCTGGCTCGAGGGCGGGCTTACCGTCGGCTACGAGAAGTTCATCCTCGACGCGGACCAGTGCGGGATGATGGCCGTCTTCGTGAAGGGCGTCGACCTGTCCGAGAACGGCCAGGCGATCGACGCGATCCGCGACAACGGCCCGGGCCAGCATTTCCTCGGGACCGCCCACACGCTGGCCAACTTCGAGACCGCGTTCTACCGGTCCGAGGTCGCCGACAACAACTCATTCGAGCAGTGGACAGAAGACGGCGCGCTCGATGCCGCCCAACGCGCCAACACGATCTGGAAGCGGATGCTCGCCGAGTACGAAGAGCCGGCCATGGAGCAGGCGACCGACGAGGAGCTGCTCGAGTTCATGATCCGCCGCAAGGCGTCGATGCCGGACTCGGAGGTCTGATGGCGACGCTGCTCGGCCGCCGCCGCGGTCTCGAGGCTGACGCGCGTTCGGCGCTGGCCGCGGCGCTCGACGATCCCATCTTCGAGCTGCTGCCGCTCAAGAATCTCCCCGAGCAGATCCCGCATCTGCCGGCCGGCGCCCGGGTCTCGGTAACGGCCTCTCCGGCGAAGGGGATCGACGCGACGCTCGACTGGGCCGTCCGTCTCCAGGCCGATGGCTTCCGCGCGATCCCGCACCTGTCCGCGCGGATGATCGCGGACCGCGCGACGCTCTCGGGGTTGCTCGATCGGGCTCGCGAGGGCGGCTTGAGGCACGCATTCGTCGTCGGTGGCGATGCCGACGAGCCGGGCGAGTTCCTCGATGGGCTGTCGCTCCTCACGGCGATGGGTGAGCTCGGTCATCCGTTCGGGACGCTCGGCTGCCCGGGCTACCCGCAGGGGCACCCCGATATCCCGGACGAGGCGCTCGAGTCCGCGCTCCACGACAAAGCTCGTTTCGTCGATCACGTCACGACACAGATGGACTTCGACGTGAAGGCGATCGCGGCGTGGGTGCAGCGCGAGCGCGCCGTCGGGCTTCGACCCGCGGTCGTCGTGGGGGTGCCCGGTGTCGCCGACCCGCAGAAGCTGCTCTCGATCGCGGCGCGCATCGGCGTCAAGGACGCGAAACGGTTCCTCGTGAAGAACCTGCGGTTCGTGACCGGTCTGGCGAAGAGCGGCGGGTTCTACAAGCCGACAGGGTTCGTCGAGGGCATCGCGCCGCTGCTCGCCGATCCCGCGGCCCAGGTCACCGGCTTCCACCTGTACACGTTCAACGCGGTCGAGGCGACCGAAGACTGGCGGCGATCGATGCTCGAGACGCTGGCAGCCTGATGGCGGAGCGCGACGACCGACTCGGGCGCTTGGCAGGCTTCGCCGATGTGGTCGCGGCCGCCGCGCGCTCGGCCGACGGGCGACCGACGCCCGAGGGCGAATGGACACCCGAGCAAGTGGCGCGTCACCTGATCGCGGTCGACATCGAGGTCCACCAGCGACGCCTCCGTGAGCTTGCCGCTCACGACGATCCGAGCTGGTCGTGGCAGGAGCCCGGTCCGTGGCCGCACGAGCCCGATCTCGGCCTCGACGGCGTGCTCGACCGATTTGCCGTGGTTCGCGCCGAAACGGTCGGCATGTACCAAGCGTTGGACGACGCCGGCTGGTCCCGGACCGGGCGCCACGCCACGTTCGGTCGCCTCGACGCAGACGGGCTGCTGCGGCTCGCCGTTGATCACGACCAGGAGCATCTGGGCGGGCTGAGCTAGCCAG
>DATNFQ010000026.1:0-2438 GCA_035606295.1 Patescibacteria group bacterium | reverse complement strand
GATGTGGCAGTGGAAGGCCCACGCGCCGGGCTCCTCGCAGCGGATGACGACATCCCAGCGCTCGCCGGGATTGACCCCGAGCGTATCGCACGTGAACGCCGCCGACCCGAGCGGGTAGCCGTCACGGGCGACGACGCGCATCGGCATCCCGTGGAGGTGCCACGGATGCGTCATGTTCCCCTCGTTCATGAACCGGATCACGATCGTCTCGCCGAGCGTCGCGACGATCGGTGAGGTCGCCGGGAAGCCGCGGCCGTTGATCGTGAACCCGCCCAGCGCGTCGTTCGAGATCCAGATGATGTCCTGCGTGGCGCCGTAGAGCTTGTCGTAGCGCTGGGCCGGGTCCTTCGGCTCGACGATGAACGCTCCGAGCAGCCCCCGCCCGACTTGGTCAGTCGCGTTGTGATGGCTGTGGTACATGTGCGAGCCCGTCGTCTTCGCGGTGAATTCGTACGTGAACGAGTCACCAGGCTCGATCGGGTCCTGCGTGATGTGAGGGACCCCGTCCATGTTGTTGGGGATGCGCTGACCGTGGAAATGGACACCGGTCGACTCGTGCATGTTGTTCTTGAAGATCGCTCGCACGCGGTCACCCTCGACGACCGTCAGCCGCGGCCCCGGCCACGTCCCGTTGAACCCGAGGCCGGCGATCGGATCCTTCTTGGCGTCGATCTGGTGCTGGATCTCCTCGATCGTCATGTCGAAGACCTTCACCCCGTCGACGATCTTCGGCTCGAAGGGCACATTGCCGGGATTCGCCATCGACGCCCCCTCGCCGCCGAGGAAGCGCTCGACCACGGCCAGTGCGTTGGCGTCGTGGTCCATCGCAGGGGCCGACGCTGACGGTGACGCCGACGGTTCGTGGCTCATCGCCGGCGACTCCGCTGCCGTCGAGGGCGCCGCTGAGGCGGAAGGCGAAGGGGCCGCGGCCGATCCACTCGGGGCCGCAGACAGGGCCGGACCGCTCGAGCTGCCCGGCGGGTACGTCCACGTCGGGCGGCTGACCGCCACGGGCGCGCACGCCGCCACGCCGACGGCGACGAGCCCACCACCGGCCGCGCGCAGCAGTGCGCGTCGGCTGACGGATCCCGACTCGGGGAAGGTGGCATCGGAGGGCTCGGGCTCGACGTCGGGACGGTCTTCGTCAGCAGGGCGTGTCAGGGTGTCCATGGCCTCCATCTTGCTTAGCGGGCTGGTCAGGTTGAAGTTACCTCCGGCCCGTCGTCCCGTGCCGATCGGCCCGCGGCTCGCCGCTCGCCGCGCGCACACGCGACGTCGAGGTCATGCAGCACGTCTGCGGCGCCGGCCGGACCCGACCCGAGCTTCATCGATGCGCCCGCAGGTTCGTGACTGATGGCCCGGGCTCCCGATCGGGTCGAACGGGACGAGGCGGCCTCTCAGACGTGGCCGATGCCTCGGTCCCGAGGCGACCGATGGCCCTGTTCACGGGCCACCGAGATCGACACCGTGACAGTAGATACCTTCGAAGGCGAGGTGAGCATCATGTCTGCTCGACCCACACCGTCGGATCTTGCTACCGAGGTCTGGCGCGACATAGCAAAGCGATCGTTCGCGGTGATCGCCCATGTGAACGATGAAGGCGAACCGAGGTCGAGCGGCGTCGTCTACGCCCTCATCGACCATAGTCTGTTCGTCGCCGTCGCCCCGGACAGTTGGAAGGCACGGGCGCTGCAGACGGGCGATCAGGTCTCCGTCACGGTGCCAGTGCCGCGGGGAGGCCTGCTTGCGATGCTGCTTCCGATCCCACCGGCGACCATCAGCTTCCACGCGCGGGTGACCGTGCACAGGGCCGAGGCCATGACGCGTTCGTCGCTACCGAAGGAGCTGCGGCGATTGCTACCGGAGACCGAAGGGTCGCCGATCTGCATGCTCGAGCTCACACCGGAGGGCCGCTTCCTGACGTACGGCATCGGCGTGTCACTGCCAGCGATGCGGGATCCCGCGATCGCTGCCGGTCACGTGCCGACGGGCTGATAGAAGAAGGTTGCGACCAGGAGTACCGCGTCGATCGCCATGCCAAGCACCAGCCAGGGATGGAAGTACAGCACGAGGAGGGCCAGCGACGACCCGGCGCCAAGTGCCACGGCAGGCGCCCACAGGCTCGTCGGGAGGAGGCCGACGATGCTGATCGCCGCCAGCACGAACGCAGCGAATGTCACTGCGGACAGCGCCAGCCCGAGCATCCGCAGCAGTTCCCGGGGGACGCCGACACGTGACAGGAGCCACGACTTTTCGAGCGTGAATGGCCATGCGGGCCCGGTCGCGGTGGCTGGCGGCCGGGGCGAGAGATAGCTCAGGTGGATCGCGCCGTGGATGAGCAGAAAGGCGGCGATGATCAAGGGCGGCACCGGTGGCACCCTCCGCTGTGTGTCAGGTGGCGGGCTGGCGGGCCGCATCGCTTGCTCGGCGTCATGCTT
>DATNFQ010000025.1:0-9938 GCA_035606295.1 Patescibacteria group bacterium | reverse complement strand
CGACACGAGCGCCTCGACGCGCCGTCCCGGGCTGACCTCGTTCCTGAGCGGGCTGTTCATCGGCCTAGCGTCCACGGCGCGCCTGACGGTGATCCTCGCGACGCCGTTCTTCCTGATCGTCGGGCCGCGCATCGACTGGCCACGCCGGGTCGCCTCGGTGCTGATCGGGGCCGCGATCCCGGTCGCGGCGCTCCTCGCGTACAACGTCGTCACGACCGGGCACGTCTTCCACCCGGCGTATGACCACCTCTACCAGCTCGAGGCGAGGGCATACACGGGTCTGGGCTATCACCCGGAATGGGCGGCGGAAGATCCCCGCTACGTGCCGCAGAACGTCGCGATCATGCTGCTCTCCACGCCTCGCCTGTTCCCGGACCGGTTCCAGGACACCCTTGGGACCGTCGACCAGCCGCTGTGCACCGCGCCGAGAGCGACACGCGGACTGTTCGACGTCGACTGTCCGATCGCCCTCCCGCGCGACACGGGGATGAGCGTCCTTCTCACGACGCCCGCGTTGCTGCTCGCGATCCCGGCCTGGTTCGATCCACGCCGACGGCGGATCGTGCTGGCCGCCCTGCTCGCGATCCTGCTCGTCTCGCTCGCCAACCTGATGCATTTCAGCCAGGGCTGGGTCCAGTTCGGATACCGGTTCAGCAATGACACCGTGCCGTTCGCGCTCGTGCTCGTCGCCATCGGCTTCGCGCGACTCGTCGATCGCCCGTCGGCGCGATCGTGGGCGATGCCCCTGGCCATCGGGCTGATCGTCCTGTCGGTGGCGATCAATGCCTGGGGCGTGTTGTGGGGCCGGTTCCTGGGATGGTGAGACGGTTCGCCGTCACCTGGCTGCCACCGCTCATCGTCGGGGTCATCGCGTTCGTCGGGGCGCGGGTCGCGATGATGCCCGGCGTCAGCTTCTGGGATACCGCCGAGCTCCAGACCGTCGCTCCCCTCCTGGGCACGGCCCACCCGACAGGGTTCCCCACCTATGTGCTGCTGGGATGGGTCGCGAACGTCCTGCTGACACCGTTCGGTGACCCGGCGTTCCGCATGAACCTCTTCGCCGGTCTGTGCGCGGCGGTGGCCGCCGCGGTCACCGTCGACCTCGTTCGAGCCCTGACCCGATCGGTCGTCCTCGGCGTCATGGCCGGTCTCGGACTCGCCTTCACCGGGATCGTCTGGAAGCTCGGGACCCATGCCGAGGCGCACGCACTGCACTTGGCGCTGGTCGCGATCCTTCTGCGCCTGCTCGTCGCCTGGGAGGATGGACGGCGCGATCGCCTGCTCGTCGCGGCGGCCATCGTCTTCGGGTTGGCAGCCGGCAATCATTCGCTGACGCTCCTGCTGGCCTTGCCCATCGCCCTGTACGTGCCTGCCGTCGATCGCGGCATCCTTCGCCGGCCCGGGCTGATCCTGGGTTGCGTCGGCGCCGCCGTCCTGACCGTCGCGTTCGTCTACCTCGAGCTGCCGTTACGCGCCGGCCCATTCCGGGCACCGATCGTCTACGGACAGCCAGAGACGTGGGACGGGTTCTGGTACATCGCCCTGGCCGAACAATTCCGGGGCAGCCTCGTCGGGCCGTTCAGCGACCTGCCAGCGAAGACCGCCGATCTCGTGGGGCGCACCATCGATGCCTTCGGCCCGCTCACGCTCTTCCTGCCGCTCGCGTTCGTCGTCACGGCGCTGCGTCGGCCGCACTACGCGCTCCTGACAGGCTCGGCGCTTGCGCTGACGTGCTTCTTCGCCGCTTCGTACGTGAACGCGATGATCGACCGCTATTACGTGGTGCCCGCCCTTATCGCCTGGACCTGGCTGGCGATCCTCGCCGAGGGCGTGGCACGCATGGCCAGCGGGGGCATGGACCAAGAAGGAAGGAGACCGGTCCAGCCCGTCGTCGCGCTCGTCCTCGCGGTCGTCCTGCTCGTCCCGACGGCGATCGAGCTCGATGGTCGGTACCAGGCCGTGGATCGCAGCCACGATGACACTGCCGCCCGCTGGCTCGACATGGCGCTGTCGTCGATGGATCCGAACGCCGTGGTCGTGAGCTGGTGGAGTTACTCGACCCCACTGTGGTACGCGCAACTGATCGAGGGTCGTCGGCCCGACATCTCTATCATCGACGACCGTACCCGCCTGGACCAGAACCTCGGAGACATCTACGACGTGATCGATCGCAATCTGCCCACGCGGCCGGTCTACGTGATCCGCGTGGAGCCCTCGGAGATCGCCGGCATCGCCGAACGCTATGAGACCCAGCCGCTCGGCGGGTTCGACCCGAGCATGCTCGCCCGCGTGATCCGCAAGCGCGAGGCCGCGCCATGACGGGCCCCGCAGCGGCCCGAGTCGCGCGCCTGTCGTACTTCTTTCCGGCCCACGACGAGGAGGCCAACATCGAGGGGCTCGTCGCCGAAGCCCTCGACAGCCTCCCGGGCATCGCCGAGACGTTCGAGGTCATCGCCGTCAACGATGGCTCACGCGATCGGACCCAGGCCCTCGCCGATGAGCTGACCGCCGCCCACCCGGGCGTCGTGCGCGCCGTCCACCACCCGACCAACCTCGGCTACGGCGCCGCGCTGCGGTCCGGGTTCGCGGCGTCCCGCTACGAGCTCGTGGCCTTCACGGATGGCGACCGCCAGTTCCGCGTCGAGGACCTCGGGCGGCTGACCGAACGGTTTGCGGCAGCCGATCACCCCGACGTGGTCGTCGGCTACCGGATCCGACGCGCGGATCCGCTCGTCAGGACCCTGTACGCCCGTGCGTATCGCCTCGCCAATCGGATCTTCTTCGGCCTCAAGGTCACCGACGTCGATTGCGCCTGCAAGCTCTTCCGACGCGAGGCGCTCGAGGACATCCACGTCGAGTCGGACGGTGCGTTCTTCTCGGCCGAGCTGCTCATCAAGCTGCGGGCAGCGGGCCGCTCGGTCGTCGAGGTCGGTATCCCGCACTACCCGCGCACGGCGGGCTCACCGACGGGCGCGAAACCACAGGTCATCGGGCGGGCGGTCCGCGATTTCTGGCGGACGCGCCTGGCGATGTGGGCGAACCGGTCGCGCGGTCTGCGGCGCGGCCGGCCGATCAGCGGGGGCGGCTGACGGCCTCGCCCATCACGCGGGTGAGCCCGGGTCAGCTCTGGCGGTCTTCGCCGCTCTCGGGATCGACGTCGAGCGAATTGACGAACTCGCGGAAGACATCGAGCCGCGGATCGACGATCCGCTCGCCCGTCGACTCGAGCGTGCTGCCCTCGCCCTCGGGATCGTCACCGATCCCACCGTCGGCGCCGAGCCCGGCCTGATCGAGGACCGACGGCACGGCGAAGATCGGTGCCCCGACGCGGACCGCAAGCGCGAGGGCGTCGGAAGGCCGAGCGTCGATCTCACCCACGTGCCCGTCGCGCTCGACGAACAGGCGCGCGTGGAACGTCTCCTCGGCCAGGTCGGAGATGATCACCCGGGCGACGCGGGCATCGACCGCCTCGAGCGTGCTCGCGAACAGGTCATGCGTGAGCGGACGTTCGGGGGTGAGGCCCTGGAGCCGCATCGCGATCGCGCTGGCTTCCCAGGGTCCGATCCAGATGGGCAGATACCGTTCGCGACCCGTCTCTTTGAGGATCACGACGTGGCGGCTCGAGAGCATGTGGACCCGGACGCTCTCAACGACCATCTCGATCAAGCCGTCGTCCATCGCGCTCGATTATCCCACGGTGCGCCCGGCGGGACGCCCGGCGACGGCGCGAACGAGCAGCGCGATCGCCGCCCCGAAGATGAACCCGCCGATATGCGCGAAGAAGGCGACCCCGCCGGTCGTCGCCTGGCCCATCGCGCCGAGCGAGCCGATGCCATCGAAGAGCTGCAGGGCGAACCAGAAGCCCAGCACGAAGATGGCGGGGATCTCGATCAGCTGGTAGAAGAAGATCAGGAAGATCGCCGTCGTGACGCGTGCGCCGGGGAACAGCACGAGGTAGGCACCGAGTACAGCGGCGATGGCACCCGAAGCGCCGATGGTCGGGACCGTCGAGGTCGGATCGATGACGACCTGCGTCAGACCCGCGACGACGCCGCCGACCAAGTAGAAGGCCAGGAACGCGAGTCGTCCGAAGCGGTCTTCGATGTTGTTCCCGAAGATCCACAGGAACAGCATGTTGCCAGCGATATGGACGAGGCTGCCGTGCAGGAACTGGCTCGTGACCAGCGTGACGGTCTCCATCGAGGCGAACGCACCGGATCGCAGGGCATCGACGAGCTCCGCGGGCACGACGCCCCATCGGGTGATGAACGCATCGAGAGCGTCGTCGCCCCCTTGCGCCAACAGGAGCACCTGGTAGCCGTAGACGACGACGCATGCGGCGATGATCGCGAGCGTGATGACCGGCGTCCGCCGGGTCGGGTTCGCGTCGCGTAGGGGGATCACGGGGCGGCCCCGCGGCTATGGGCTCGCGGAGGTCGACGGTGAGGCGCTGGCGCCGGTCGAGGGAGGCGGCGAGGCGCCGCCCGCCTCAGGCGCGGCCTCGAGGAGGGTCTGATTGACCGCGTCCTTGGAGAGCCACACGAGCGTGTCGGGCTGATCGTCAACGCCCGGGACGATGTACATCGCCCGCAGGTCGCCCCAGCCGTCGCTGTCCTTGAGCCGGTATTGCGCGATGAAGTCGCCGGTCCGCTTGTCATAGGCCAGGACACGGTCGTTCGCTCGGTCGAACGTGTACACCTTGCCCTTGTTCCGGCTTTCCAGATCGTTCGACCCGGCGACCAGCACCTGGCTCGTGCTCGGCCGCAGGAGCTCGTCGCCGGGCTTGCCCGGATCCCAGGCATCGCTCTTGCCGGCCGTGTAGCGGTCGAGCAGCCCGTTCTCGGTGATGTAGATGTCGCCGTCGATGTAGAGCGATGTCATCTGGTCGATGGCGCGCGCTGTCGCGAGCCAGGCCGAGGACTTGCGCGGGAAACCGCTTCCATCAGCCGCAGGCGGATAGGCTCGGATCTGCTGCTCCGACGGATCGAGGACGTAGAGGTTGTAGAGCCCCCGAACGCTGTCCCGCAGGAACGTCCCGATGCCGAGGATGTCGCTGCCCCACTGGCTCGCGCCGTTCACGTTGACGCGCGTGGTGGTGCCACGGCCCGCGTCGTTCGACGCCCGCCAGCGCCACAGCGCGTTCTTGGTATCGAGGATGAGCAGGTCACGGCCACCCACGGCGAGAAGCTTCGGAACGGCCATCCGTGTGCCGCCGACCGTCCGCCCGTTCTTGGCGATGTTCGTGGCCTTCTTTCGCTTGAGGTCGATCCGGTACACGGACTTCGTCGCACTGTCCATCACGTACGGAGCGCCGTCGGCGCCGCGGACCATGTCGCGCATGTCGAACGGCGCCGCGCCCTGGGCGGCCTTGAACGTGAACAGCGGCGTCGACGTGACGTCGACCATCCCGTACGCGCGGTCGAGAAGCGCCACGACCTTCGCGCGAACCGGGTCGATGACCGCCGAGCTAACGCTCGCGTCCTCGGCCTTGCCGAGCTCCGTGTAGGCCTCGGTCAGCAAGCGCAGCGCCGCGTTCCGATCGTCGGTCACGAGATCGATGCCCGGGCCCGACACCTGGGCGAGGTCCCCTTGTGCCTTGTCGAGCGCCTGCTGGCCCGCGTTGATCGAGCTGATCGCACCCTGCGGTGTCTTGCCACCGAACGCCCAGACCGACATCGCGAGGCCGCCGACCACGACGAGCAGGGCGATGATCGCGATCGCAGCGCGACGCTGGGTCTCGCGCCGTGACGCGAGCGGGGTGACCCGGCGATAGGCGGGCTTTCGGCGTGGCAGCACATCGTGCAGGCGGGCGATCGTCCGTTCGAAGGCGCTGCCCGCCACCGTCCGCGCGCTGTCTGCAGCCGACGCCACGGCCGCCCCGGCCGCCTGCACGTTGTCGGCGAGTGGGATCGGCGAGCGCTCGGGGGCCCCTGCAAGGGGTTCGGCCGGCCGGACCGGCACGAGGATCCGACCACGGCTGGTCGGTGCCACCTCGGTCGCCTCGAAAGCGATGGCGCCGTCGCTCCCGGCACCATCGGACGCCTTGAACCGCTGGTGGAGGTGCTCCATGGCCGACTGCGGATGAAGCGTGACCATCGCGTCCTTGAGCTCGTCGGGCCCGAGACGGGCGACGACGTTCGGCGAGATCAGGACCAGCGAGTCGCCGACGGTCACCTCGCCGCGCCAGACCTCCGGCTCGAGACCGTTCGACGGCAGCCCGCGCTCACGATGTGGATCGGGCAGCGTCGATAGACGGGCCTGACGGATCAGATACGCCTCCGCCGGGCCCACCGTCGCGACATACATCTCGTTGCCGCGCACGACGCCCACGCCGACGCCGATCGGTCCATTGCCCTCGGGCGACTTGAGCCCGAGCCGATCGGCTTGATGGAGCAGCCGCTTGTTCGCGGTCGCGATGGCCTTCTGGAGACAGACGCGGATGCCCGCGGACTCGTCGTAGTAGTACTCGTTGCGGATCGTCTCGGCGGCGAGCCGCGTCGCCTCCAGCGCGTGACGCGAACTCGTTCGCGACGTCACGAGGAGATAGAGGTTGCCCTTCGACCTGGCGACCGAACCGACGCTCGGTTCGACGACGACCAATGTGTCGGGCGAATCGTCGAGCCGGTCGTGCTCGGCGACGATCCCTAGCTTCAGTTGGAGACGGGCGGCCATGCGGGCCTCTCGATAGGGTTGGTCAGGCGACGGGACGATCCCTGGCCGGATCGGCGTGACGTTCGCCCCGAGATGGCAGGCAGGTCCGGCGCATTATACGCGGGGACCTCCGCGGCGAACGTGCACTCGAAGGTCCCGGATACCGATGCCCCCGGGGGCGGCCGCGAAGGCGGTCAGGAGCTCACCGGAGCGGAGCCGGAGCTCTTGGGCGACGATGGGCGCGTCTGCTTCCACGTCGATCGCGAATCCGGCGATCGCGACGACGCGACACGCGCCCGCCGCCGCGGGGACGCGCTCGGCGACGATCGCCTCGAACGTCGACATCGCGCGAGCCAGGCGAAGCTCGTCCTCGAGGCCGAGCGCTCGAGCGGCATCGGGGATCAGGTCGCCTATCCTGCGCATCGGCCTGCGCCGCGGCCCGCTCTCGGTCATGCCGGACTCACCGGGCGCCGCGACCCGACGCCGGCCTGCCGGAGCTCCGCCCCCGCCGACCCGGGCCGGACCTCCCAACCGTGCGCGATGGCGAGCAGGCCCGGATCCAGGTCGTCGGGTGTCGTCGTCGTGATGAACGCCTGGGGCAGCTCTGCGATGCGACGGACGAGGTGCGCGCGACGCTCGGGATCGAGCTCACTGAAGACATCATCGAGCAACAGCAGTGGCGGCTGGCCGTCGAGTGCGGTCAGCAGGTCGAGCTCGGCGAGCTTGAACGCGAGGATCGCCGTGCGCTGCTGACCGCGCGAGGCGAACCCGGCGAGATCGCGACCGGCCAGATCGAAGGCCAGATCGTCGCGATGCGGGCCGATCACGGTCGAGCCGTTCCAGATCTCCTTCTCTGCCGTCTCGACGAGCCGCCGTGCGAGCGCGTCCCGTGGCGTCTCCCCAGGGAGCATCGGCGCGTTCGTGACGTAGCGGAGCGTCAGTCCGCCGTTCGCCGCCTCCTCCGGCGCGATCTCGCGGTGGGCGTCAGCCAACGGCTGTGCGAGCTGATCGAGTAGCTCATGCCGCGCGACGACGACTCGTCCGCCGGTGTCGAGGAAGGTGTCATCCCAGAACCGCAGTTGGTCACGGGTCGCGGTCTCCTCGCGGATCGCGCGGAGCAGGCTGTTGCGCTGCTGGAGGGTCCGACCATACGTGCCGAGGTCGTCGGCGTAGGTCGGGAAGCGCGCGGCAGCCAGCGCGTCGATGGCGGCGCGGCGAAGCGACGGCGAGCCGATCACGAGCAGCATCTCCTCGGGCGCGAAGAGCACGACCCGGAGATGGCGGCCGAGGGTGTTCGCCCGCCGGCCGACGCCGTTGACCCGGATCCGCTTGCGGCCACCGGAACCATCGGCCCCTGAGCGCTGGATCGCGACCTCGAGGACGTCGGAGCCGACCGTCCCTTCGACGCGGGCCAGGTCCCGACCCCAGCGGATCAGCTCGCCGTCGGCGCTGGTCCGGTGCGAGCGGCCCCAGCCAAGCAGCGCGATCGCCTCGAGGAGGCTCGTCTTGCCGGCTGCGTTCGGGCCCCAGATCAGATGCGGCCCGGCGTCGAAGGAGGCGTCGACCGACGCGTAACCGCGCAGGTCGAGGGCTGAGAGCGAACCGAGCGCCGCGATGCTAGGACGTCGTCCGGACCGGCATCACGACGTGGACATAGCGGTCGTCGCCGACCGGCTTGAACACGCCTGGGGACAGCGGCCCGTTCAGCTCGAGCGCGAACTGGTCGGCCGAGACGTTGGTCAGGACATCCGCGAGGTAGCGGGCGTTGAACGCGATCGTGGTGCCGTCGCCCTCGACGGCCGCTTCGACCTGCCCGACGTGATCACCGACCTCCGCGTTGGCGCTGACCGTGACACCGGGATCACCGTCGCCGCCGATCTGCAGCTTCACGATGTTGGCCGACTCGTGCGCGATGAGTGCCGCGGGGCGGACGGCCCGGAGGAGCTCTTCGCGATCGAGCACCGCGCGCGTCGCGTGTGCCTGCGGCATGACCTGCTGGTAGTTCGGGAACTGACCGTCGATGAGCCGGCTGACGAGGTCGATCCCGTCGAGATGGAACAGGACCTGGTTGCGCGCCCCGGCAAGGACGACGTCCACGGGATCGTCGACATCGGCCAGGACGCGGGAGAGCTCGTTCAGCGCACGGGCCGGGATGACAACGCTGGTCTCCGGCACCGGATCGAGGATCGGCACGGTCTTGACCGCGATCCGGTAGTTATCTGCCGCGGCGAGCGTGAGCTGGTCACCCTCGAACCGTGCCAGGACCCCGGTGAGGATCGGTCGCGCCTCGTCGCTCGCCGCCGCGAACGCGGTCTCGGCGAGGGCGCGCCGCAGGACGTTCTGGGCGATCCGAGTCGTCGGGCGGTCACCTGCGGTCTGGATCGCCGGGAACTCCTCGTCGCTGATGCCCTTGATGTGAGTCTGGAAGCGACCGGCCTTCACATGGAGGGTGTCACCGGCGGTCACTTCGAGCTCGACCTTGTCGCCCGGTGGCAGCGAATTCACGAGATCCGTAAGCAATCGTGCGGGGACCGTCGTGGCCCCGTCCTCGTCGACCTTGCCGGGAACCCAGTAGGTGATACCGATCTCGAGGTTGGTCGCGGTCAGCTTGAGCCCCGCGTCCTCGGTCTTGAGCAGGACGTTCGCGAGCACCGGTAGCGTGCTCCGACTCGATACCGCCCGGCTGACGATCGATAGACCGCGCGCCAGGTTCTCCTGCATGACCGATAGCTTCACGTGGGCATCACTCCCTCTGGAACGTGGTCCGGGTGACCGGGGGTCTTGGTGGGTATCTTCTCTCTTTCTACTAGGTCCGTCATCACCGTAGTAACGGTGTGGACCGCGTGGACGGCCGTACGTGGCCGTTCGGCGGAGCGGCGTTGACGGAGGTGGTCGGCGCGTGGACAAGGTGGCCGCTATGGCGGACCGGACCGTCGACAGGCTGGGGATGGATCGACGGCTCCGCGATCATCGGCTCGACGTTGCACCCGCATATCCACGACGCCGCGGGACATATCAGGGACATATCCGCAGCCTCGGGGCGTGAGCGAACCAGGCTGGAGTCCGATGGTCGTGGATGGCGCCGGCGGGCGAGCCGCTCGGTCGCGAGCTATTCGGCGTAGATGAGCTCGCGGACCGCGGCGATCTCTCGTCGAAGCTCGTCGTTGGTGGCGACTTCGCGCGTGATCTTGTCGCAGGCGTGCAGGACCGTCGAATGGTCGCGACCGCCGAGCTCGGCGCCGATCCGCAATAGCGACACGTCCGTCTCCTCACGCATCAGGAACATC
>DATNFQ010000024.1:0-3176 GCA_035606295.1 Patescibacteria group bacterium | reverse complement strand
CGCGATGGCGATGACCACTTCCGGAACTGTCGCTACCCCCGCCGTCACGCGGCTGAGCATCATGAACGGGCTGACGAACGGCACCAGCGCCAGGAAGGCCATCCAGCTATCTCGGATCTCGAGGAGCCCCGTCGCCGAATAGACCGCGATCAGGTAGGCCCCGGTCGACACGAGCGCGAGCGGCATGACCGCAGCCTGTACGTCCTCCTGGCGGCTCACGAGGGATCCGGCGGCGGCATACAGGACGCCGTACAGCAGGAAGCCCAGCACACCGAACACGCCCAGCAGCAGGAGCATGCCGATCGTGAGGCCGGCCGGCAGGGCAACCTCCATGCCTGCGTCCCCGAGGACGACCGAGGCGATCGGTCCCTGTGCGAGCAGTGCGGCGACCCCGGCGACGAGGATGGCCGCGTACTGTGTGAGGGCGACGGCGCCGACACCCAGGACCTTCCCCGTCAGCAGCTGGAACGGTGTCGCGGCGTTGAGGATCACCTCCATGACGCGCGACGACTTCTCATCGACCACGCTCATCGCGATCCAGTTCCCGTACAACACGATGAGCATGAAGATGAGGATCGACAGCCCGAACCCGAGCAGGTAATCGGTGCCCGTCTGTCCGGCGACCGGCCCCGAGCCGGCGTGCGCAGGATCCGGCCATGCGATCTCGAGGTTCGCCGGCGCGAAAAGGCCGGCCTGAGCGGCCTGGGCGACCCCGAGCCGATCAAGGCGGTCAGCGATCGCCAGTGAGGTCGTGGCGAAGACGGCCGTTCGTTCGACGCCCGGAGCCACATCCTCCGAATAGAGCGTGAACGCGAGTTCTCCGCCGGTCGAGCGCTCGATGCCGAGTGCCGCCGATGCATCCCCATCGATCACGGCTTGGCGAGCAGAGGCGAGGTCCCGGTACCGGGTCACCGTGAAGTCCGGGGTGCTGCTGCTGGACGAGGTCCCGCCTGCGCTGGTATTCAGCAGGCGCTCGAGATCCGCCACGGGGTCCGACGCCATGTCCTCGACGCCGACCCACACGCCGATCCGCTCGGTCGACGACCGATCGACGTAACGCGTCATCACCGGGAGCATCGCTACCGCCACGACAGCGACGACCAGGATCGCCGTGCCGAGGAGGAACGTTCGGGTGCGGGCGCGGATGAAGAATTCGCGTCGGGCGATCGCGAAGATGTTCGGTATCGACCTCATCGTGTGCCTCCCGGCACGGCCAGGGTCGTCTCTTCGTGTTCGAGCGCTCCGACGCTCTCCACGAACACTTCCTCCAACGAGGGGTCGGCGACCTCGAACCGAAGGACGTCGCCGCCATGAGCCAGGGCGGCCTCCAGCACGTCCTGCGGGTCGCCAGCGGCGTCGACATGGAGTTCCGTGTAGTCCTCACCTGGCCGCGTGACCGTGACGTGCGGGAGCGACCGGAGCCAGTCGATATCACCGTCGCGGCTCGTCGCGAGGCGAACGGTCTGGCGGCCGGTCGAGCGCTTGACGTCGCGAGTCGGCCCGGTGGTGACGATCCGACCGTGGTCGATGATCGCGACCGACTCGCACAGCTCCTCCGCCATCTCGAGCTGATGGGTGCTGAACACCAACGTCTTGCCCCGGTCGCGCAGCTCAAGGAACGCCGACTTCAGGAGAGCGACGTTGACTGGGTCGAGACCGACGAACGGCTCGTCCATGAGGATGACGTCCGGGTCATGAAGGACGGTCGCGATGAATTGGATCTTCTGCTGGTTTCCCTTCGAGAGGCTTTCAGCGCGGCGGTCCGCGTACTCCGAGATCCTGAAGCGCTCGAGCCAGTCCCGCGCGAGGTCATGGGCCTTCGATCTCGGCATGCCGTACAGGGATCCGTAGAACTCGAGTTGTTCGAGTACCTGCATCCGCAGATACAGGCCGCGTTCCTCGGGCATGTAGCCCCACGTCCGTCGCGGCCACGCCCGTGCCTCGCGATCGTTCCACATGACCGTGCCTTCATCGGCGTGGAGGAAGCCGAGCACGATCCGCATGGTCGTGGTCTTGCCGGCACCGTTCGCACCAAGGAATCCGAAGACCTGGCCCGGCTCGACGTCGAAGGTCACGCCGTCGAGCGCCTGGACCTGGTCGAACCGCTTGCGTAGGCTGTCGATCCGAAGCATCACGCTGACTCTGCGGTCGCTTCGCTGGCCTCGCTAGGTCCGACCGGCCCGCCCGCCGCGGGAGGAACGTCCTGTCGGACCCGATCAGCGCCGCAGCCGCCCCCTGCTAGTCGACCTTGCCCGCTGCCTCCATATCCATCCGGAAGACCGGATGGCCACTGCGCTCCGGGATCACCTCGAAGTACGGATCGACGCGATGTCCCAGCTTGCGTCGGTACGCGTCGATGACGAGGTCATGCTCGATACCGAAGACCTCCGTAGGTCGGAAGGTCGACCTTCGGTGGTGCAGCCGAAACTCGGCGCGGCGAGAGGCGCGCAGGTTGCGGACCCAATGGGTCTCGCCGCGGCCCGACACCAGGTAGCGCCGGCCACCGACCTCCAGGGGCTCGCCCATCGGCACCGTCAGGCTGCGGCCACTTCTGCGCCCAGGGACGATCAGGGCCGGGAATGAATCGACCCGCGACATGACAGGATTGGCGACCCGGGTGATCAGGAATCCGGGTCGGATGTAGGTGGTCATGGGCGATCTCCTTCACACACCCATCGCGTCCGCGGCGACGCGCCGTACGGAGAGCGGTGGTCTCGCTGGCTGACGAAGGTCAGCGAGGAAGCCGGCCACCGCGGCGAGCGTCACGTCGGTCCGCTCGGACTGCGGGTTGTGACCGGCCCGCTCGATGATCCGAAGCCGCGCGTTCGGGATGCCGGCAGCTAGTAATGCCTGGCTCTCGGGCGGGAACAGGAAGTCGTCGTGGCCGGCGAGTACCAATGTGGGAACGGCGATCTCGCCGAGCCGATCCATGACGCTCCAGCCTCGCATCATCTGCCCACCGAACGTCAGTGCCTCGGGGCGGGTCTTCATCCGCCACGCGCCAGCGGCCATCCCGCGCGCCACCCGCAGGATGCTGAAGCGATGGTCGTACGCAGGCACCAGCCGGAACGCGGCTCGAATGAAGTCCTTCGGGACGACGCGACCGCTATAGAAGCGCCGTGCGACTGCCACAGTCTTGGAGTCATAGCCGCGGTCCGCCAGGACCTCCGCCGCGT
>DATNFQ010000023.1:0-3408 GCA_035606295.1 Patescibacteria group bacterium | reverse complement strand
GCCCGGGTATCCCATCGGAGCACGCTGGCTCGCCGATGCGTTGACCGGGGGTAAGCCGGGCCCACACAGCTACCTGGTCGCGCTGGCTGTCCTGGCGTGGCTCGGCGCCGCGCTGGCCGCCGTGCTGATCTGGCGGCTCGCGGCGGACGAGACGAACGCCGAGATAGCTGATCGCGCCGTCGTTATCCTGCTCGCCGGTCCGTACGCCTTCTTCCTCATGGCGTCCTATTCCGAGGGCGTTTTCCTCGCGTTCGCGCTGGCCGCGTGGCTCGCTGGCAGGCGGGATCGATGGTGGCTGGCTGGACTGATGGCGGCCGGAGCCGCGATCGTCCGCATCAACGGCCTGTTCCTCGCAGCCGGGCTCGTCGTCATGTTGGTGCTCGCCGCCCGGGCGACCGGACGACGGATCGTCCGCGCGGAGGCGCTTGCGTTGACGCTGCCGGTGCTGGCTACCGCGGCGTACTTCGGCTGGATGCGAGCGACGACCGGGCGATGGACGACCTGGTTCGAGGTCCAGGAGCGGGGCTGGGCCCGCACCACGGCCTGGCCCTGGACGACCTTCGTCCACAGCGCCAAGCGGTTGCTCACGGTCGAACCTTGGCCGGTGCGCTACCAGGACTGGCTCGAGATGGTCTTCGCGGCGCTGCTCGTGCTCGGCGTCGTAGTGCTCTTTCGTCGGCGTCGCTGGCCCGAAGTGGTCTATGTCGGGCTGACCGCCGGATCGCTGCTGACCAGCTCCTACTACGTCTCGATCCCCCGCTCGATGCTCGTGTGCTTCCCACTCATCGTCCTCGCCGCCGAATGGACCTGGCGCAGCGCACATCGTTGGCTGGTCGCTGCCTGCGTCACGGTCGGGGTGGCCCTGCTTGTCCTCAACACGAGCACGTTTCTCTTCAATCAATGGACCGGCTGAGGCCCGGCCCTAGTGTCCGGCCGGCTACAACAGGGCGAGATCGTCGCGGTGCACCACTGCCCGCCGGAACTCCGTCGGCAATTCGCCCGTCTTGCGGCCGAGCAGCGACGGCAGATCCGCCGCGTCGTAACCAACGAGGCCGCGCGCCACGACGGTGCCGTCCGCCGCGACCAAGTCCACCGGATCCCCGGAGTCGAAATCCCCGCTCACTCCGATGATGCCGGCCGGAAGCAGCGATGCCCGGCGGCTCACCACGGCGACTATTGCCCCGCGATCCAGGGTCAGCCGCCCGCGCGGCGTTGACGCGTGCCGGAGCCAGAACAGCCGTGACGCGGTCCGGTCGCCGCCCGGATGGAAGTACGTCCCGGTTAGGCCATCGAGGGCAGCGCCGACCGACGTCGCCGCCGCGAGCAGGACGGGGATTCCGGCTCCGGTCGCAATGATCGCGGCCTCGATCTTCGTCGCCATGCCACCGAGGCCGACGCTGCCGCCGCTCCTTCGGGTGTCGACGTCAGCCAGGTCCTCCGGGCCCCGTACCTCCGCCACGAAGCGCGCGTCCGGTCGGCGGGGGTTGTCCGTGTAGAGACCGTCGACGTCGGAAAGCAACACGAGCGCGTCGGCGTGCACGAGATGAGCCACAAGTGCCGCTAGGCGGTCGTTGTCGCCAAAGCGAATCTCGTGCGTGGCGACCGTGTCGTTTTCGTTCACGATCGGCGCAATGCCCAATGCCAGTAGACGTTCCAGCGTCCGATTGGCATTCCGGTAGTGACCCCGCCGGTCGAGGTCGTCGGCGGTAAGCAGCACCTGCCCGACCTGCACGCCGTGACGGGCGAAGGACGCCGCATAGCGCTCGGCGAGCAGCAGTTGGCCGACGCTCGCCGCCGCCTGCTGAGTTGCGAGGTCGCGCGGCCGAGCCCGCAATCCGAGCGGCTCGATGCCGGCCGCGATGGCCCCCGACGACACCAGGACGACTTGTCTGCCGGCGGCTCGCTGCGCGGCGAGCGCATCGACGAGCCGATCGAGGCGCTCCGGATCGAGCCGGCCGGACGAGGTGAGCGACGAGGACCCAACCTTGACCACCACGCGGTGCGCGGTCGCGATGGCTTCGCGATTCACGAGCCGTCCTCGACCACTGATCCCGCGTCGACCCCGTGATCGTCCGGATCCTCCCGATCAGCTGCGTTCGGAACGCGCCGAGCCCGTTTCGCCGCCAGGCGAGTCGTAGCACCAGGTCGGCTGGAGGTCTCGAGGCGCGGATCGGTGCCCCTCCGACCCGGCATCAGGTCGACCTCATCGCCAGGCGCGACGGGCTGGAAATCGAACGTGACGTCGCCGATGGTCACGGCCGCGCCGACCTCGGCGCCAAGGCGGGTGAGCTCGGTCTCCACGCCGAGGCGAATGAGCCGATCGGCGAGGTATCCAACTGCCTCGTCGTTGTCGAAGTTGGTTTGCTGGACCCAACGCTCGGGTTTCGCGCCATGAACCACAAACGCACCGGGCTCGGCCGGATCCGGGTCGATGGTGAAGCCCGCGGCATCGACGGGCTGCGGGTGCAGAACGATACGCGCCGGTTCGGGCAGTGGCCGTCGGGCCCGATCGGCCTCGACCTCACCGGCCAGGGCATAGGCGAGGTCGGACAGCCCAGCGTGGCTCGCCGCCGAGATCTCGAATACCGGGAGCCCGCGAGCCTCGAATTCCGGTCGGACGAGCGCGGCCAGGTCCGCCGCCTCCGGGACGTCGATCTTGTTCAGCGCTACCAGCCGAGGTCGCGCGAGCAGGTCGCCGAAAGTGCCGACGTACTGGGCGAGTTCCCGCTCGACAGCATCCACATCGCTCACCGGATCACGGCCTGGCGCCGCCGTCGCGCAGTCCACGACGTGCAACAAGACGGCACATCGCTCCACGTGACGGAGGAATTCCAGGCCGAGTCCCTTGCCTTGAGCGGCGCCGGGAATGAGGCCGGGGACGTCGGCGATCGTGTACGTGACGTCGCCGGCGCTCACGACACCGAGATTGGGCACCAGCGTGGTGAATGGGTAGTCCGCGATCTTGGGCCGCGCGGCGGAGAGTGCAGCGACGAGCGATGACTTCCCGGCCGACGGGAACCCGATTAGGCCGACATCGGCGACGCTCTTGAGCTCCAGAATGACGTCGTGGGTTACGCCCGGCTCCCCGAGGAGCGCGAAGCCAGGCGCCTTGCGTCGGGTCGACGCGAGCGCCGCGTTCCCCAGACCGCCCCGGCCCCCGCGAGCGGCCACGAAGCGGGTGCCGGCGCCGGTTAGATCGGCCAGGACGATGCCGTCAGCGGCCTGAACGACGGTCCCGTCCGGCACTCGTAGCTCGAGGTCGCTGCCGTCAGCACCGTTGCGGTTGCTGCCGGCACCTTGTTTGCCGTTGCCGGCGCGCTGGTGCGGATGATGGTGGAAATCGAGCAGGGTATGGACATTCGGATCCACGACAAGCACGACATCGCCGCCGCGACCGCCGTTGCCACC
>DATNFQ010000022.1:0-2009 GCA_035606295.1 Patescibacteria group bacterium | reverse complement strand
CGACCGGGGTCGGGACAACGGGCTGGGGCGGGGCCGTGTAGACCGAGGCATCGTCCGGCCGCTGCGGCGTCGCCGCTACGGGCATGCCCGTCGCGGTTCGCGTCGTGTCCTGATCCATGCTCATGACGAGATCTCCTTCATTCGTAGCGGAGGGCGGCGATGGGATCCAGGCGTGCCGCCTGGCGTGCCGGCCATACGCCGAACACGACGCCGACCAGCAGGCTCGAGATGACCGCGGCAGCGAGGGTCGTCGGGGTGAATGCGAACGTCCAGCCGGCGACGCGCGCGATAAGTGCGGAGATGCCGAGTCCGAGGGCGACGCCGAGCAGGCCGCCCAGCAGCGAGAGGGTGAGGGCCTCGACGAGGAACTGGGCGAGGATGTCGGACCCTCGCGCGCCGATGGCCTTACGGATGCCGATCTCGCGGGTCCGCTCACGGACCGAGACCAGCATGATGTTCATGATCCCGATGCCACCCACGACCAGCGAGATCGAGGCGATCCCGCCAAGTAGCAACGTCAGCGTGCCGGTGATCGTCGAGGCCGCTGCGAGCAGCTGGGTCTGGTCGAAGACCTGGAAGTCATCGTCGGCGGTCGCCGCGAGATCGTGTCGCTGGCGCAACAGCGCTGAGATCCGTGCATTGGTCGTGGCCATCTCGCCGGCGGTCGCCACGCTGACGCCGATCGTTCGGACGCTGTCCCCGCCGACGAAGTACTTCTGCACGGTCGAGACGGGAACGAGCACCTGATCGTCGGGGTTCTGGAAGCCGGCGCCGCCCTTCGGCTGCAGGATGCCGGCGAGCGTGAAGTCGATCCCGCCGATGCGGATCTGCGACCCGATGTCGGACGCGCTGAGCTTGAGGTCGTCGGCGGTCGTCTTGCCGAGGACCGCTACGCGGAGACCGTGATCCACGGCGACGTCGGTCAGGGCACTGCCCTGCCAGACCCTGTAGGCCCGGACGATGGGGTACGCGCTCGTCGTCCCGATGATCGTCGTGGTCGTCGTCTCGCCACCGGCAGTCACGTTCTGGCTCGTCGAGACCTCAGGTGCGACATCGGCGACGCCCGGAAGGGCAGCGATCGCCTCGGCATCGTCGAGCGTGAGCGTCGTCGAGCCGTCCGACGATGTACTCGTCGGGCTGATCGTCAGCAGGTTCGTGCCAAGGCTCGAGAGGGCTGTCGTGATGTTCGATGTCGTGCCCTGTCCCACGCCGACCAGGGCGACGACCGACGCGACACCGATGATCACGCCGAGCATCGTCAGGGCCGCCCGTAGACGGTTGGTCCGGAGGCGGGACAATGCAAGGCGCAGCAGCTCGGGCAGGCTCATGCCGCCACCCGCCCATCACGGAGATGGATCTGCCGGTCGGCGCTCGTTGCGACGTCGGTGTCGTGGGTGATCAGGACGACGGTCCGGCCCTGGTCGTGCAGGTCGCGGAGGACGGCCATGACCTCGGCGCCGGCGTGGCTATCGAGGTTGCCGGTCGGCTCGTCGGCAAGGACCAGGGCGGGCTCCGTGACCAGCGCTCGGGCGATCGCGACGCGCTGCTGCTGGCCGCCGCTCAACTCGGACGGCTCGTGCGAGACGCGATCGCCGAGCCCGAGCCGCTCCAACGCGGCCCTAGCACGACGCATCCGCTCGCCACGCGCGATGCCTTGATAGAGGAGCGGCGTCGCGACGTTCTCGAGCGCCGAGGTCCGCGGCAGCAGGTTGTAGGACTGGAAGACGAAGCCGATCGTCCGGCTGCGGAGCCGCGCGAGTGCATCGTCATCGAGCTCGGCAACCGCCGAGCCCGCGAGGTGGTAGGCCCCGTGGCTCGGCCGGTCGAGGCAACCGAGGATGTTCATCATCGTGCTCTTGCCCGAGCCGGAGGGGCCGAGGATCGCGACGAACTCGCCCGTCCCGATGTCGAGACTGACGTCATCGAGCGCCGGGACCTCGACCTCGCCCATGCGGTAGACCCGACTCACCCGCTCGAGCGCGATGAGCGGCGCGCTCATGGGTTGGTGA
>DATNFQ010000021.1:0-9788 GCA_035606295.1 Patescibacteria group bacterium | reverse complement strand
TGGGGTGCGCAAGATGGCCGCCCTTGGCACGCTCGACCCGGACGCGACGGTCGTCGCGGTGCTGACCGGACACGGCCTGAAGGACCCGCACACGGCGGAGCGTCAGGTACCCGGCGTGATCGAAGCTGCGCCGACGCTTGGTGCCGTCGCCGTGGCGCTTGGCTGGGCCTGACGGATGGTCGCTCACTGGCTCGCCGAGCTCGACGGGCGACGGGTGATCGTGGAGGTGCCGGCCTCGTCGGCGAACCTCGGGGCCGGGTTCGATTGCCTCGGCGTGGCGCTGGGGATGGTCGACCGCGTCGAGGTCGAGGTGCGTGGCTGGAGCCGCGGCCAGATCGAGCTGACGGTCGACGGTGAGGGTCGTGGCGAGCTCACCGAGGATCGCGATAACCGGTTCGTCCGAGGGCTCGAGGCCGCGATGGGTGCGGCTCGCGGTGAACTGCCCGAAGGCGTCGGCTGGCGCATCGAGATGCGCAATGAGATCCCGATGGGCCGTGGTCTCGGGTCGTCGGCAGCGGCGACCGTGGCCGGTGTCGTGGCCGCGAACGCCCTGCTCGGCGGACCGCTCGACACGGCGACGCAATTGCGCATCGCGGCGGGTATCGAAGGCCATCCCGACAACGCGGCCGCAGCGCTGCTCGGTGGGTTCGTCGTGTCGTCGGCCACCTCCACCGGTGTCGAGGCGCTGCGCATGGACGTTCCGCGCGACCTGCGAGCCGTGCTGTTCATCCCGGAGCGGCGACTTTCCACAGACCTGATGCGGAAGGTGTTGCCCGGCACGGTCCCCTACGACGATGCCGTCGCGAATCTCGGTGCAGTCGCGCTTGGCGTCGCGGGACTCGCGGCCGGCAAGAGCGACATGCTGTCCAGGCTGACGGTCGACCGGCTCCACGAGCCATATCGGGCGGCGGCGTTCCCGGAGTTCCCGAAGATGATCGTCGCGGCCCGCGAGGCCGGTGCACTCGGCGCGTGCCTGTCCGGTGCCGGCTCGACGATCCTTGCCTTCACCGATTCGATGGCCGGCATCACGCGGGTCGAAGCGGCGTTCGTCGCGGTCGCCGCGGACAACGAGCTCGACGGTGTCATCCGCGTCGTCGAGCCACGCAACGCCGGAGCGAAGGTCCTACCGGCGGCCCTCTGATGGATCAGCTCGGCGGGTCGGTCGGGGGCGGCATCAGCGGGCTGGTCGGCGGCGCCTTCGACGCGATCGGGGCCGCGCTCCGCGGCCTGGTCGCCGAGGGGGAGCGGGTCCTCCCGAATGGCCTGCTGTGGGCCGTGATCTTCGTCGTGCTCGTCGCGGTGGCGTGGGGTTTCGCCCGGCGCTGATCCTTGAGCTGGAGTCGACCTACCAGGTCGGCTCGCGATGCGCTTCGATGAACGTCATGACCTCGTTCCAGGCCGCTTCGCTCTCGGCTGCGAAATCGACGGCCTTCCGGTCGAAGAAGCTGTGCGGTGCGCCGGGATAGGTGACGATCCGATGATCGATCACCCGTTCGGCGAGCCCGCGATCGAACGCCGCGATCGCCTCAGCCGTGATGCCCTGATCGGCGCCGCCGAACAGCCCGAGCACCGGTGCAGCGACGTCGTCGATGCGGTCGAGCGGTGCGGGCGCGTCGTTCCGCCACGGCCCCTGAAGCGTCCCGTACATCCCGATGACCCCGGCCAGTCGGAGCCCGAGCGTCGAGGCCAGGAATGACATCCGCCCACCCATGCAGAAGCCGATCGTGAAGACCCGCTCGATGCCTTCGCGGCGCAGCGTCTCGACGCCTTCGGTGATATCGCTCGAGATGCCGGCCCAGGTGGTCCGCTCGGCATGGGGCATGTGCTCGAAGGCGTCGCCGCGCGGTTCCGCTCCCGCCGTCCGACCGAAGTAGTCGATGGCGAGGGCATCGATCCCGCGTTCCGCGAACCGCAGCGCCAGCTCCTCGTAGAACGGGTGGAGCCCGCGTACATCGGGCAGGATCACGATCCCGGCACCGCTCGGCGACGTCGGGCGGGCCCGGTACGCCGCGAACGTGTTGCCGTCTGCGCCCGAGATCTCGATCAGCTGGCCATCGAGCGCGCCACCCGCGATCGGGGCGATCGGCGGTCGGCTATCGAGGTCATGGCACATCGGTGTGACTCCTTCGCGCGCCGTGGCGGGATCGAGGTGTCGATGGTCGCATCTCGCGCCGAGATGGGCGGCGACCGCCCGCGCGGAGCGCGCCCGGAGCCTGTTCGGAGCACGCGGACACCGGCAGTAGAATGCGCCGCATGCCCGCCCCCCTGGTCGTCCAGAAATACGGCGGCTCGTCGGTCGCCGGTGCGGACCGGATCAAGCGGGTCGCGCGACGGATCGCGCGCGAGCGTGCCGCAGGCCATGACCTCGTCGTGGTCGTGTCCGCCATGGGTGACGCGACCGACGAGCTGCTCGGTCTCGCTGCCGCGATCACGGACGAACCGGATCCCCGCGAGCTCGACGTCCTGCTCGCCACCGGCGAGCACCAGAGCGCGACGCTGGTGTCGATGGCCCTCCACGCGATGGGCGTCCCGGCGATCAGCCTGACCGGTCCACAAGCCGGGATCACGACGGACGGCACCTACGGACGTGCCCGGATCGCCGGCGTCGAGCCGCGCCGGATCCAAGCCGAGCTCCAGGGCGGCAAGGTCGTGATCGTCGCCGGTTTCCAGGGACAGAGCGCGGCCCAGGCCCACGAGATGGAGCTCACCACGCTCGGCCGTGGCGGGAGCGACACGACGGCCGTCGCGCTCGCCGCAGCGCTCCGCGCCGACCGCTGCCAGGTCTTCACCGACGTCCGCGGCATCTTCACCGCCGACCCGAGGCTCGTGCCGCGAGCGCGACAGCTCCCGGTCATCGGCTACGAGGAGATGCTCGAGCTCGCCCATCAGGGCGCCCAGGTCATGCAGGTCCGCGCCGTCGAGCTCGGCTGGATCAACGGCGTCGTCATCGAGGTCCTGAGCTCGTTCGAGGACGCGCCGGGAACCCTGATCAAGGAGGACCCGCTCGTGGAGCAGCGCAACAAGGTCCGCGGGCTCGCCCACGACCGCAACGTGGCAAAGGTCACGATCGTCGCCGTGCCGGACCGGCCGGGCATCGCCCGAGCGATCTTCGAACCGCTCGCGGCGGCGGGCGTGAACGTCGACATGATCGTCCAGAACGTCGGACACGGAGGCGAGACCGACCTTTCGTTCACGGTGCCGCAGGTCGAGTTGGGTAAGGCCAAGAAGGCCCTCGACCCGGTCGTGCGCGAGCTTGGTGCGCGCGAGCTCACGACCGATGCGTCGGTCGCCAAGGTGAGCATCGTCGGCGCGGGCCTGCATAACGCGCCGGGCTACGCGGCGCGGATGTTCGGGACGCTCGCGGACGCGAAGGTCAACATCGAGATGATCTCGACGTCCGAGGTCCGGATCACCTGCATGATCGCCGAGGACGAGCTCGAGACAGCGCTCCGTGCGCTACACGAAGCCTTCGAGCTCGAGCGGCCCGAGCCCGTCGAAGTCGCGGCGGCCGGGTGACCCGGCTCCTGCCACTGATGCCGCAGCTCATCAGCCGCCAGGAACGTTTCGACGTCGTCGGGTCGACCAACGACGTCGTTCGCGGCTGGCTGATGGACGGGACACCCGAAGTGTGTCTGGCCCGAGCCGACGAGCAGTCGGCCGGTCGGGGCCGGGACGGCCGGACCTGGGCGGCCCCGCCCGGTGGCGCGCTGTTGCTGTCGCTCGGGTTCCGTCCGGTCTGGCTGCGGCCCGATCAGCTCTGGCGCCTGGCGGCGGTCGTCTCGCTCGCGATGGCCGAGGCCGGCGAGGAGGTGGCCCGTCTGCCCGAGGGGACGATCGCTCTGAAGTGGCCCAACGACCTAGTCGTGGAGGCGCCCGGTGGCCTAAGGAAGCTTGCCGGGGTGCTCGGCGAGACCGATGGGATCGGGACGGATGATCCGCGCGCTGTGATCGGGATCGGCGTGAACGGCGCCTGGTCACGTGGCGAGTTCCCGGCCGATCTCGCGGACGCGATGACGTCGTTGGCCGAACTGGCGTCAGGCCGGATCGACCATGACACCCTGCTGACGCTGTTCGTGGATCGACTCGAGCCGCGGGTCGATGACCTCCGGCACGGGCAGTTCGACCGCCTCGGCTGGAGCGAGCGCCAGGTGACGACGGACCGCGACGTGGATCTGGTCGGGGCCGACGGGTCGCGCACGACCGTCACCGCGACGGGGGTGGACGTCGAAACGGGTGCGCTCCTGGTCGATGGCCGGCCGGTGTTCGTCGGCGAGATCGCCCACGTCCGGCTCACTGACGTTGCCGCAGCTCGGGGCGGGGTGTAACAGCATGGCCCGACCGGCATTCAGGAAGGTGACGCGGCCCGTGGAGGCCGGTCGCGCTCGGCCCACCCCATTCGACCTCGATCGGTCGCTGGTGGAAGCCGCGCGCGCCGATCCTGCGCGGTTCGATGCGCTCTATCGGAAATACGTCGCACAGGTGTACAGCTTCGCGGTCTATGAGCTCGGCGATCACCACGAGGCAGAGGACGCCACCGAGCGGACATTCCTGTCCGCTCTTTCCGCGTTGCCTCGATTCGAGGAGCGTGCGGGCGACGACGACGGGAGCGGCGCGTCGACGTTCCGGATCTGGCTCTTCCGCATCGCTCGCAACGTCATCGCCGAGCGGCGCCGTCGAACCCGTCGCCGGCCAGAGGCGCCGCTCGATCTCGCATTCGCGACCCCGGATCCGCTCGACATCGAGGCGACCGTGGTCGACCGCGAGTCGGCCTCGTCGGCGTGGGCAGCCGTCGATCGGCTCACGGGTGATCGGCGGCGAGCCGTGATCCTTCGCTTCGTCCACGAGATGTCGACGGCGGAGATCGCCGCTGTCCTCGATCGGTCCGAGGGTGCCGTCCGCGTCCTGATCCATCGCGGCCTTCGGAGCGCGGCGCGGGATCTCGCCCGGCGCGGCGAGGGGAGGGCGTGACCCTCGAGCGGTCGGCGCGCGACGGGGAGATCGAAGCGCTCGTCGTCGACCGATATCTCGAGTCGCTGCTGGCCCGGACGCCACGCGATCCATCGGACATCCCGGCCGACCTGCGAGCCACCGCCGACGCACTTGCCGCGCTGCCGCGATATCACCCGTCGTTCCGCTTCGTCGAAGCCTTGTCGGCGCGGTTGGCGGCCACGGCGTCAGGAACGGACATCCCAGCGGACGTCCTCGACTTCCACGCGATCGCCCTGCGGTCGGCGGGCGATCCGCGCGCACAAGTCCGGCCCGTCGTCATCGGGGGCGTGCTGACCTCAGCGGCGATCTCGCTTGCCGGGGCGGCGTTCGTCGCGTGGAGGCGCGGCCGGCCGCCGGCTGACCCGATGTCGCGCGCGGTCCGCGCGGTCTCCCGGGCGAGACTCGTCTGATGCCGCTCAAGCTGCCGTCGTTCCGCGCGCGCCGGGACGTCTACCCGCCGGACCTGTGGACCAAGTGCCCGACCTGCTCGACGATGCTGTTCAACAAGCAGCTCGAGAAGAACCTCCGCGTCTGCACCAACTGCGGCCACCACTTCCGGCTGTCGGCGGAGGCCCGTATCGAGCACCTGCTCGACCCAGGGACCTGGGGCGAGCGTGACCCCGGCCTGCAATCCGTCGACGCCCTCGGGTTCGTGGATCTCAAGGCGTACCCCGACCGGCTGTCGGCCGCGCAACTCACGACCGGCATGCGCGACGCGGCGGTCTGGGGGACCGGCGCCGTCGGCGGCCACGAGGTCGCACTGTGCGTCATGGACTTCGGGTTCATGGGCGGCTCGATGGGCGCGGTCGTCGGCGAGAAGGTGACCCGGGCCGCAGAACACGCGCTTGCCGCTCGGGTGCCACTGATCGTGGTCAGCGCGTCCGGTGGCGCCCGGATGCAGGAAGGCACGCTCGCGCTCATGCAGCTCGCCAAGACGCTGGGAGCGTTGGAACGGCTGCGCGCGGCAGGAGTCCCGTACCTGTCGATCCTCTCTGACCCGACGACCGGCGGCGTGTTCGCGTCGTTCGCCGCGGTCGGCGACGTGAATATCGCCGAGCCCGATGCCCTCATCGGGTTCGCCGGCGCACGCGTCACCGCCGGCACGATCGCGACCGAGCTACCGCCCGGCTTCCAGCGGTCCGAGTTCCTCTTCAGCCACGGGTTCGTGGACCGGGTCGTGACGCGCGCCGAGCTCCATGACGAGCTCGCGAGCCTGCTCCGCCTGCTCCCGGCCCGCGGCACGTTCGACGAGCCCGAGCCCGTCGAGGACGTGCCGGCGTTCCGTCCGTTCTCGTTCCTGACGACGCTGGCCGACCGGGTCGGCGAACTCGCCAATGGCGATGGCACGAACGGCGATGACGAGAAGCCGGCCGAGCTGCCGCCGACGGTCCCCGCGGTCGACGATGACGGGGGAGCTGCCCTGCCGGCTCTGGATGCGACTGCGAAGGACGACGTCTGGGCCCGCGTCCAGCTCGCCCGTACCCTGCGCCGACCTCGCACGCTCGAGTTCATGGACGCGATGGCCGACGAGTTCGTCGAGCTCCACGGCGACCGTCTCTTCGGCGACGACGCCGCGATCGTGGCCGGACTCGCCCGGATCGAAGGGCGACGCGTCGCGGTCATCGGTCAGCAGAAGGGTTCCGACACGGACGAGAACATCCGGCGCAATTTCGGGATGCCCCACCCGGAGGGTTACCGAAAGGCGATGCGGGTGATGGAGCTGGCCGAACGCGCCGGTCTGCCGGTCGTCACCTTCGTCGACGTCCCGGGCGCCCATCCCGGTCCCGAATCCGAGGAGCGTGGGATCGCCGAGGCGATCGCTCGCTCGATCGGCCTGATGACCCGGCTTCGAACACCGATCGTGACCGTGATCACCGGCGAGGGTGGCTCCGGCGGCGCGCTGGCTATCGCCGTCGGTGACGTCGTCATCGCGCTGGAGAATGCCGTCTACTCGGTGATCAGCCCCGAGGGCTGCGCGTCGATCCTGTGGCGCACCGCGGACGAAGCGGCGACCGCAGCAGCGGCGATGCGCATGTCGGCGGCCGATCAGCACGCGCTCGGCGTGGTCGACATCGTGGTCCCGGAGCCCGGTGAAGGCGCGCAGGCCGAGCCCGAGGCCACGGCGGACCGGCTCCGCGCGATCATCGTCGACCGCCTGGACGCACTCGCGGCCATGCCGATCGATGCGCTCGTCGAGCAGCGCTACCGACGCTACCGTGCTCTGGGCGCCTACACTGAGGTCGCCCGACCCGAGGTCCCAGGGCGCGTCGACCGGAGCCTGGCGGATCGCCTGCGCGACCTGCTCGATCCGGCTCGCAGGGGTCTCGTGGGTGTGGAGGTGTGGTCGCGCGATGACGACCCACCCGCTCGCGAGGAGGTGTAGCGCGTGTCCGAACCGTCGTCACGCGATACCCGCTTGGAGCGAGACCCCGCCGAACGCGCTGCGGATCACGCCGCGATCGACCGCCTGACCGACGAACTCCTTCCCGCGCTGATCGCAAAGCTCGGCGCAACGGGGCTCGGCGAGCTCGAGGTCCGCGAGGGTGCCTGGCGCGTCCGCTTGCGCCGTCCGGGGGGACCAGCGACGCGTGACCGTCGATCGTCGGACCGAGCGGCCGAGCGGCCGACAGAACGCGCGCACTCGGCCTCGTCGCGGCCCGCCCACGTGGTATCGCACGGGACGGTTCGGTCGGACTCGCGGAGCGTCGCGACGTCACCCGCGGTCGGCATCTACCAGCCGCGCAAGGACCTGACGGCGGGCGCCCGCGTGCGCGCCGGCGATCGATTGGGCGCGGTCGACATGCTCGGCGTCGCTCAGGAGGTCGTTGCGCCGATCGATGGTGTCGTGGGAACCAGCCTCGTCGAAGCCGGTGACGCGGTCGAGTACGGCCAGGACCTGGTCACGATCGAGTTCGGTGTGCCCACGTCGACCAACGGCTCCGGGCCCAGCTGATGTTCAAGAAGGTCCTGATCGCCAATCGGGGCGAGATCGCCCTGCGCATCCTTCGCGCGTGCCGCGCTCTCGGCGTCGATTCGGTCGTGGCGTACAGCGAAGCGGACCGTGAGTCGCTGCCCGTCGGGCTCGCGGACGAGGCCATCTGCATCGGTCCGGCCGAGGCACAACGCTCGTACCTCTCAGCGCCCGCGGTGATCTCCGCGGCCCTGGTCACCGGGTGCGACGCGATCCATCCCGGGTACGGCTTCCTATCCGAAGACGAGGGTTTCGCCGAGGTCGTGGCAGCGCACGGGCTGACGTTCATCGGGCCGCCGGCGAACGTGCTCGAGCGGTTCGCGAGCAAGGCGGGCACGCGGCAGCTCCTGGGCGCGCACGGCCTGCCGACCATCCCGGGGTCCGAGGGCATGCTCCGCGACGACCAGCACGCGCTGGCAGAGGCGGAACGGATCGGCTACCCGGTACTGGTCAAGCCATCGGCCGGTGGCGGCGGCAAGGGGATGCGCATGGTCCGCACGCCGCGTGAGCTCGAATCCGTGCTCAAGGTCTGCCGCAGCGAGGCGAAGGCGGCGTTCGGGGACGACTCGCTCTACCTCGAGAAGTGGCTCGACGAGAACCGGCACGTCGAGGTACAGGTCGCGGTCGACCGGTACGGTCATGGCGTCCACCTGGGTGAGCGCGACTGCTCGGTCCAGCGCCGCCATCAGAAGATCATCGAGGAGTCGCCGACCCCCGCGTTGTCACCGGCTGCCCGCGCCGAGCTCGCCGAGAAGGCGGTGCGCGCGGTCGTCGCGGCCGGCTACGAGAACGTCGGCACGCTCGAGTTCCTCGTCGACGCGTCGGGTGCGTTCTACTTCATCGAGATCAACTGCCGGATCCAGGTCGAGCATCCGGTGACGGAGGCCGTGACCGGGCTCGATCTCGTCACCATGCAGATGCGCATCGCCGCCGGTGAGCCGCTCGGCATCACCCAGGCCGATATCGACTTCGACGGCCACGCCATCGAGTTCCGGATCAACGCTGAGGACGCATCCAATGACTTCCGGCCCGGAGCCGGGACGGTCGAGCGCTACCACGCGCCGGGCGGACCGGGTGTCCGCATGGACTCGCACCTCTTCACCGGCTACGACGTGCCGCCCTACTACGACTCGCTGCTCGGCAAGCTCATCGTCTGGGGCCCGGATCGTGCGACGGCCATCGCGCGTGGCCGCGTGGCGCTCGCGGAGCTCGTCGTCGACGGCATCACGACCAACGTCGACATCCACCAGGCGCTGCTCGCGTCCGAGACCTTCCTCGAGGGCCGGATGACGACCAATCTGCTCGATCGCGTCGGCAGCGCAGCGTTCCTCGCGGCGGCTGCTCGCGTATGACGGTGGTGCAGACCTGCACACGCCGCCCCGCAGCCGTCCGCTCGCATCGACCAGACTGAAGGCCTACCCCGCCCAGGAGCCTCCGTGACCACCATCGTCCACTCGACCTCCGAGATCGAACGCCTCATCCCGCATCGCCACCCGTTCCTGCTCGTCGACCGGATCGTCGAATACGACGCCGAGGCGAAGCGGATCGTCGGGGAGAAGGGCGTCACCGCCACCGAGTGGTTCTTTGCCGGCCACTTCCCAGGGCTGCCGGTGATGCCGGGCGTGCTGCAGGTCGAGGCGCTCGCCCAGACCATGGCCGTCTACGTGGCGAAGCAGGAAGGCTTCGGCGACCGGATCGGGTTGTTCGCCGGGATCGACGACGTCCGCTTCAAGCGGATCGTGGCGCCTGGTGACACGCTCCGGCTCGAGATCACGATGGAGAAGCTCGGGTCGCGCTTCGGCAAGGGTCGCGGTGTCGCCACGGTCGA
>DATNFQ010000020.1:0-20965 GCA_035606295.1 Patescibacteria group bacterium | reverse complement strand
ACATCTACGGCCTGCTTGGCATAGTGCGCGAGCTCGTCGGGGGCGTGCTCGCGGAGCCGGAGCCGTGACGGCGTCACCCCAAAGCGCTCATACCACGCTCGCCGGGCCGGCAACCACTGTTCGAACGCTGCGGCCGCTTCGCTCTCGGGGCGTACGAAGTACTGCATCTCCATCTGCTCGAACTCGCGCATCCGGAACACGAAGTTCCCGGGCGAGATCTCGTTCCGGAACGACTTGCCGATCTGGGCGATCCCGAACGGCAGCTTCTTGCGGGACGACTGCAGGACGTTCTTGAAGTTCACGTACGAGCCCTGGGCGGTCTCGGGGCGCAGGTAGATGACCGACGCGTCCTCCTCGACGGGGCCCATGAACGTCTTGAACATGAGGTTGAACCGCCGGGGCGGCGAGAGCGGACCGCCATCGACCGGACAGCGCAATCCGAGCTTCTGGACGATCTCCGGGTCACGCAGGTCGGTCGCCGACAGGCCCTCGGTGCCGGGCAGCTCGTCAAGCCGGAATCGACGGTGGTCGGTCTCGCATTCGACCAGCGGATCGCTGAACGAGCCGACGTGGCCGGATGTCACCCAGACCTGGGGATGCATGAGGATCCCGGCATCGAGCCCAACGACGTCGTCGCGCTCCTGGACCATGGACCGCCACCACGCGCGCTTGACGTTGTTCTTGAGCTCGACGCCGAGCGGTCCGTAGTCCCAGACCGCGTTGATCCCGCCGTAGATCTCGGACGATGGGTAGATGAAGCCGCGTCGCTTGGAGAGCGACACGATCGTGTCGAGCTCAGGGACGGACGGCGCGACGTCGTCCGTGTCGACAGGGTTGCTGGTCACGAAGGGATCTCCGCTGATACGCGACCGTGGCATGGCCGCGCGGGATGACTGGTCGGTCGATCGTAGCAGGTGACTCTTCGAGCGCGGCGTGGCGGCGCGGGCGGCGTGCTTCGGCGGTGGCGGGCCCCGCGGTCGGGCTCGGGCCGGGTCAGCGCTGGCGCAACCGAAGGACCGGGATATCTCGATCGGTCTTGGACCGGTAGGCCGCGTACTCGGGGGCGTCCGTCGCGATGCGCGCCCACGCGGCTTCGAGCTCTTGTCCTTCGAGGGTCTCGGCCCGGACCGGGATACGACGGCCGTCCTCGAACTCGATCGTCGCCTCCGGCTGTTTGGCGAGGTTGTACAGCCAGGCCGGGTGATAGGCGGCCCCGGCAGTGGAGGCGATCACCAGCCATGAGCCGGCACCCTCCTCCAGGTAGCCGAGGACCGCTTTTCGAGACTGGCCTGACTTCGCTCCGACCGTCTCGAGGAGGAGCCCCGGGATACCGCCGGCCGTACGCATCTCGTGGCGCCGGAACTGGCGCAGGACCCATCGGTTGCCGAACGCCATCAGGAAGTGCGGGAACGGGACACCACGCGAGCCCTTCGGGGGCACCTTGACGGTCACTCGCTGACTGTACATCTGGATCCGCCGGCGCCGGTCACGGCCGACACAGGTCCCGGGCCGATGTCACTGGCGTGATGCACATTCCCGGCCGCCGCGCGGACTTGCGGTCGGTGATGCGCTTCGGCCGCATCACCGAGGCCACCCTGGGCGTGCATGCGGGATCCCGGGTATGCCGTATGCAGCCGAAGTGCATCAAAGCGAAAGGTTCCGCACCGGCGCCGCAGATGTGCATCAGGTTTGCCGGCCTGTGATAGCGCCGAAAGAACGTTGCAGCTCACCTCTTGACATCGTCGCCTTCCGCAGTATCGTTCGGTCGTTCGACCGACATCGGTCAGTCGACCGAATCGACGAAAAGGCCGCGGCAGATGACCCGGCCGACGACCGCCATCGCGAGGGATACCCGATGAGCTACGAGATCGAAGGTCGCTTGCTGGAAGTCTGCACGTGCAATGTCCTCTGCCCTTGCTGGGTCGGCGAGGACCCCGACTACAAGACCTGCGACACGACGATCGCCTGGGGCATCGACAAGGGCACGGTCGAAGGCGTCTCCGTCGACGGTCTGACGATCGCGGTCTCGGCCCACATCCCGAAGAACATCCTCGAACCGAAGTCATGGACCGCCGTCGTCTTCGTCGACGACCGAGCGACCGACGAACAGCAGGGTGCGCTGCTCCGCCTGTTCACCGGGCAGCTTGGCGGTGCCGTCGCGGATCTCGCCGGACTGATCGGCGAGGTGGTCGGGGTCGAGCGGACGCCGATCTCCTTCACCGTCGAAGGTGGCAAGGGAAAGCTCCTGCTTGGCTCGCTGGTCGAGGCCGAGATGGAGCCGTATATCGGCGCGACCGGCAACCCGACGACGCTCGCCGAGACGGTCTTCAGCTCGATCCCGGGGTCGCCCGTGTACGCGAGCAAGGCTAGCCGGTACCGCCGGGATGGCAGCAGCCACGGGATCCCGAGCGTGGACCTGAAGGGTCACAACGCGCTCCAGGGTCACTTCAAGTTCGCCGCCTGACCGGCACCCAACCCCGAGGACCCGCCGATGTTCACCCCGACCCACCTGCGCGACTCCCGCCGCGACCGGAGGATCCTCGTCGGGTCGCTCGGAGCCCTCGCCATCGTGGCTTGGCTGTCGCTATGGCTGTGGGAGGGCTCGCCCTACCGAGCCTTCCTCGGCCACCAGGGCGGGGTCGGGCCGATCCCCCTCGAGGCCGCCCTCTTCAGCATCGGCTGGGTGCTGATGATCGTGGCGATGATGCTCCCCTCGAGCATCCCGCTCGTGCTCACGTTCGCGGCGCTCGTCCGACGACGGCGCGACCCGGCGCGGCTCGTCCTCCTGCTGCTGGCCGGCTACCTCGTCGTCTGGACCGGGTTCGGCATCGCTGCTTGGATACTCGATCGTGGGATCCACGCGGCGGTCGATGCCCTCCCCTGGCTGGCCGAACATCAGCAGCTGATCCTGGGCACCACGCTGCTCATCGCAGGTTTGTGGCAATTCAGCCCTATCCGTGACCGATGCCTCGACGAATGCCGCAGCCCACTTGGCTTCGTGGCGAACCGATGGCGCGGTACGTCCGAGCGCCGCGAGTCGTTCGCGATGGGAATCGCGCATGGCGCCTTCTGCGTCGGCTGCTGCTGGTCGCTGATGCTCGTGATGTTCGGCGTGGGCGTCGGCAGCCTCGTGCTGATGCTCGCGCTCGGCGGCCTGACCGCGATCGAGAAGAACCTCCCCAGCGGTCGACGCCTCACGCACCCGCTCGGGATCGCGCTCGTCCTGGCGGCCGTCTATATCGTGGCTGCGTGAGCGGGGGGCCGTATGCTCGGCGCATGGTGGATGCCGATCCGACGGTCAGTCCCTCGCGTGCCGAGCGGCGCGAGAAGGCCACCGCAGACACGCGGCTCGCGATCCTCGCGGCAGCCCGCGCCTGCCTCCTCGCGGACGGCTACGCGAATCTGTCCACCCGCGCCGTGGCCGAAGCGGCCGGCGTCCCCCTCAGCCAGATCCACTACCACTTCGGCTCGAAGCGACAGCTCATCCTTGCCGTCCTCGAAGCGGAGAACGTCCGACTCCTCGAACGGCAGCGCGAGATGTTCGACCAGCCTCAGCCGCTCTGGGTCCGCTGGGAGCGCGCGTGCGACTTCCTCGACGTCGACATCGAGTCGGGCTATGTCCGGATCCTTCAGGAGATGATCGCCGCCGGCTGGTCCGATCCGGAGGTCGCCGGTGCCGTCCGCAGCATGATGGGCGGCTGGTATGGCCTCTTGGAGGAGGTCGCGCATCGGGAGGTCGAGCGCGGCGCCGACTTCGGCGAGTTCACGCCCGGCGAGATCGCGGCGCTCATGGGCACGCCGTTCATCGGTGCCGAGGAGCTGATCCTGCTCGGGGTTACCGAGTCCTCGCTGCCGGTGCGCTCGGCGTTACGAAAGATCGGCCGACTGCTCCGCCAGTTCGGCGAAGGAGGCATGTCCTCATGACGGTGATCGAGGAAGCCTGGGTCGCGCCGACGGCGGGGCCGCCCTCACAAGACGACATCGCTGCGATCGAAGCCTGCGTACGCGACTACTACGAGGGTTGGTTCGCGGGCGATGGCGAGCGGATGGCGCGGGCGGTCCACCCCGCGCTCGCGAAGCGCGCGTTCGCGCAAGATCGAGATCGCACGCCGATTATCGACGAGACCAACGCCGACGAGATGATCGATGGTGCCGCCGCCGGTGCCGGAAGGACCCGAGCCGGAACGAGGCTCGATATCCGCATCGCGGAGATCGGTGGCGGGATCGCCAGTGTCAACGCATCCAGTGACCACTATGTCGACCTGCTCCACCTGATCAAGACGCCCGACGGCTGGCAGATCATCAACGCGCTCTGGCGGTGGGCTGATGGCCACGGTCCTCGCGCCTGAGTCCGACCCGCCGGTCGACACGACCCGAGCCCGTCAGCCGGACGCGACCGGCTTCATCGAGCGTGACGGTGTGCGCGTCTTCTGGGAGCGCTACGGCGAGGGCGCTCCGACCCTGCTGCTGATGCCGACGTGGTCGCTGTTCCACTCGCGGCACTGGAAGTTCCAGATCCCGTATCTCGCGCGCCTGTTCCGGGTCGTGACGTTCGACGGACGGGGCAACGGGCGGTCCGACCGACCGGAGGAGAGTGCCGCGTACGCCGACACGGAGTACGTCGCCGATGCCCTCGCGGTCCTCGAAGCGACGGACACGCACCGGGCCGTGGTGATCGGGATGTCGATGGGTGCCGGCTACGCGCTCCGCCTCGCCGCCGAGCATCCCGATCGCGTTCTCGGCGCCGTCTTCATCGGCGCGACGATCCCGATCCTCGACCGGGATCCCGCCACGCCCGAGATCCAAGTGGACCCATCCTTCGAGCAGCCTCCGACCGACGACTCGGATTGGGGCACGTACTACAACGCGAACTACTGGCGACGAGATTACCCCGGGTTCGCGGCCTGGTTCGTCGGCGAGAAAGTGTTCACCGAGCCGCATAGCACCAAGCAGATCGACGACGGGATCGGCTGGGCCCTCGAAACGGACGCCGATACGCTCGTGACTCTCGAATACGGGAGTTATCTGTCGCCACCGGAGGACTGGGAGCGCGAGCCGGCCGATGGGCGAGCCCTCCTCTTCGCGCGCCGCGTCCGATGCCCGGCGCTGGTGATCCATGGTGACGACGATCACATCAGCCGGTGGGCAGTGGGTGAGCGCCTCGCCCGCGAGCTCCACGCTCCTTTCCTGACGATCGCGGGCGGCGGACATGCACCCCAGGCGCGCTGGCCGGTGCTGGTCGACCGGGCCATCCGCGACTTCGTGCGCGGACTGGAGGTCTCGCCGTGATCACGAGCGACCGCGCTCCCACTCGGACCGATGACAGCGGGCGGGCCCGGTTGCCGGATCGCAGCGGGTACGCCACGGCGGGCGACGGTGTCCGCCTCGCCTACGACGTCTATGGCAGCGGTGAGCCGACGCTCCTCTTCCTGCCATCCGCGCCGATCGTCCATTCCCGGCAGTGGAAGGGCCAGGTCCCCTACTTCAGCCGCACCCACCGGGTCGTCACATACGACGGCCGAGGCAACGGCCTATCGGATCGGCCGACGACGCCGGAGGCCTACCACGACGACCTGATGACATCGGACATCGCGTCGGTGATGGACGCGACCGGGACCGAGCGAGCTGTGCTGATCGGGCTCTGCGTCGACGGCGTGTGGCGCTCGATCCGGCTCGCCGCGGAGCATCCCGAGCGCGTGCTGGGCATCGTGGCATTCGGTATCGGTGTGCCGCGCATCGGGCCGGTGCAGGAGCACTACAAGACCGCCGGCGCGCAGTTCGATGACGAGCTCCCGGTCTACCAGGGCTGGGGCAACTACAACCGCCACATCTGGACGAGCGACTACGAACGGTTCGCCCGGTTCTTCTTCACGGAGATCACCTCGGAGCCGCATTCGACCAAGGCGATCGAAGACGCCACCCGCTGGGCCGTCGACGGCTCCGTCGACGCGATGCTCGCCGAACGAGAGGCCGCGTTCCCGTGGGACCTCGAAGGGATCGAGGCGACCGTCGGCAACGTCCGCTGCCCGATACTGCTCGTCCACGGGACCGAGGACACGTGTCAGCGACCAGAGCGAGCCCAGCGGCTCGCCGAGTTGACCGGCGCTCCGCTGGTGCTGGTCGAGGGTGCGGACCACATGATCCCAGGCCGGCATCCGGTCCTTGCCAACCTGCTGATCCGTGACTTCATCCGATCGCTGCCGGAGGCTTCGAACGATGGTCGCTGACGCCCGCACCTACACGCGTTCCCTGGCACGTCGCCGCCGGGCGCTCTATATCTCGTCGCCGATCGGTCTCGGCCACGCCCAGCGGGACGTGGCGATCGCCGATGAGCTGCGCAAGCTCCATCCCGATCTCGACATCGACTGGCTGGCCCAGCACCCCGTCACCGCCGTCCTCGAGACCCACGGCGAGCGCATCCACCCGCTGAGCGCCGAGCTCGCCTCGGAAAGTGCGCACATCACCGCCGAATCGAGCGGCCACGATCTCAACGCGTTCCAGGCGATCCGACGGATGGACGAGATCCTCGTCAACAACTTCATGGTCTTCCAGGACGCCGTCGAGGAAGGCGAATACGACCTGGTCGTCGGCGATGAGGCCTGGGACGTGGACCACTACCTCCACGAGCATCCCGAGCTGAAGCGGACCGCGTTCGCCTGGATGACCGACTTCGTCGGCTGGCTGCCGATGCCCGAGGGCGGCGACCGCGAGGCGGACCTGACCGCCGACTACAACGCCGAGATGATCGAGCACGTCGAGCGCTTCCCGCGCATCCGCGACCGGGCGATCTTCGTGGGCGAGCCGGACGACATCGTCCCCGACGACTTCGGTCCGGGACTGCCGCAGATCCGTGACTGGACGGAGCAGCATTACCAGTTCAGCGGGTACATCACGGGCTTCGACCCGACGCCCCTCATCGAGGGACGCGGCGCGCTGCGTGAGGAGCTCGGCTATCGGCCCGATGAGCGTGTCGTGGTGGTCACGGTCGGCGGCTCGGGGGTCGGCGAGCCACTTCTCCGGCGGGTGATCGAGAGCTATCCGGAGGCCGCCCGCCGCGTGAATGGCCTGCGCATGATCGCCGTCGCGGGGCCGCGGATCGATCCTGCGTCGCTCGGTGCGGCTCCGGGCGTGGAAGTCCGCGCCTACGTCCCGAACCTCTACCAGCACCTCGCTGCGTGCGACCTCGCGGTCGTCCAGGGCGGTCTGACCACGACGATGGAGCTCGCAGCGGCGCGACGCCCGTTCCTGTACTTCCCGTTGCGCAACCACTTCGAGCAGAACCGGCACGTCCGCCAGCGACTGGCACGGTACGGGGCGGGTCGCTTCATGGACTACGACGCGTCCCCGCCAGAGGTCATCGCGTCGGCGATCGCCGAGGAGATCGACCGGCCCGTCGACTACCGGCCCGTGGAGTCCGATGGCGCGGCACGGGCCGCGGCGCTGATCGCGCCGCTGATCTAGGCCGGGAGCGCCGCTGTCAACAGGCGCACCGCGTTCCCGCCCATCACGGCGCCGATGTCCGCGTCGGATAGGCCCTCGGCAAGCAGCGCGTCCGTGAGCAACGGCATCCCGCTCGCGTCGAACGGAGTGCTGACGGCGCCGTCGAAATCGGAGCCGATCGCGATGTGATCGATCCCGGCCAGCTCGAGCGCGCTGACGACGGAGCGGGCGATCGCACGAACGTCGTCGCCGCCGCAGGCCACGGGCCAGAACCCGATCCCGACGAGGCCGCCGGTCGCGGCGATAGCCCGGACCTGATCGTCGGGGAGATTGCGTATCCCGGGGACGGCGGCACGGACGCCGGTGTGCGACGCGACGACGGGCCGAGCGGCGAGCCCGAGGACATCGTCGATCGTCGCGGAGGACGCATGGGCGAGGTCGACGAGCAGGCCCGCCGACTCAGTGCGTGACAAGAGCTCACGGCCGACCTCGCTGAGACCTCCCTTGACCGCGCCGTGGGCGGAACCGCCATAGACCGTGTCGAGAAGGTGGTTCGGCGCGATCATCCGGAACCCTGCGGCGGCCAGGATGTCGATGCTCGCCACGTCGCCATCGAGCGCCTGCGCTCCCTCGACGCTCAGGAACGCTGCCGTGATCGTAGGATCCGTCGAGCGCCTGGCGAGATACGCCTCGAGGTCGTGGCGCGTCTCGATCAGGGTCAGGCGGCCCGCCGACTCCGCGGCCATCTCCCGCAGCCGGAAGGCGAGGTGCAATGCCCGCGCGAGTCGGCTGCCCCACGTCGCTCGTGGCCAGCGCTGGCTCAGCGCCAGCAGCGTGACGAGGTCGGGGCGCTCGTCGTTGCGGTCCATGTTCGCGCCGAGCGGTACCTGCGTCGCGGCGGACAGCCCGACGAGTGCCACACCGCCGTCGACGAGGCGCGGGATATCAAGGTGCCCATACGAGGCCCGCCGCCGGAGATCGCGTCCCCAGAGCAGCGAATCGGCGTGCAGATCGACGACCGTCAGCGATCGATGCAGCTCCACGGCCCGTGGCGTGGCACGGTACGGGCCACGCCGGTGCACCCGATTGAGGGCGCGCTCGCCGACCGGCGAAGCGATCCCCGTGAGCGCGAGGCCCACAACAAAAGCGGCCGAAGCCCCCAGGGCCCCGGCCGCGATCGTGGTAGCGCGGGTCAGGCGGCGCGCCACCGCTCGGTCATCAGTGCTTGTCGTTCTCCTTGACCTCGACACGGGCCATCGACCGGCGGCGACCGCCGAGCGTGACGACGACCGTGGCGAGCGAACCCACCGCGAGGATGGTCAGGATCAGACCGATACCGCTGGACGACGAGCCCGCCGAGTCGAACGTGTCGGTCGGCGGCAGGGTCTTGGTCGGACCCTGGTTGTTGCCCTGGGTCGGCTCGACGCCGCCGTTCTCGGTCGGCTTCGGGGTCGGCGGCTTCGCGGTCGCCGTGGGCTGGACTTCCTGGCATTCGATATCGAGCGGGACGTTGCGCCCGACGATGTCCATCGGCGTGTAGCCGTCGAGGCTGTCGTCGGCGACGAGGACGTGGGCGCGGAGCGTGTAGCTGCCCGCCGCAAGGCCGGCGCCACCTTCGAACCCATCGGCGAGCTCGCCGTCACCGTTGACCCATGCGAACTGGCCGTGGGTCGAGTCGATGATCTTCTTGCCGTCGATCATGATGTAGGCCTCGTCGGTCCGCTTCTGGCGGACCTGCTCGCCGTTCTGAGCGAGCACGAGTGCGAACAGCTTCTCCGAATCGCAGTCGTACTTGAGATAGAGCTTCGCGCGGACTGCGGCGTTCGCGTGACCGGCGTCGGTCATATTCGCGAAGAAGTCGGCGCCGAGCGACCAATCGCCCGTGGCGCCATCGACCGTGGCAGAACCCGAGTTCGGCTGGGCGGCCATCGTGGTCGGCACAAGCAGCGCCGAGAGGAGCAGGACACCTGTGGCGACGGTGGCAGCCGAGCGCGTCGACAGACGTATCCGTCGACCTGAGAACCCCCGCATATGGACCTCCTGGGTATCCGGGCCGAGCCCGGTATTCGCTGAGCCGCCCGGGATCCCCCTGGTCCGACTCGGATGAAGACGGAGGCATGATGGCAGCGCAAGCCGTCGCGGTCTAGTACGAATCGGCCATCTCGACGGTATCCAGTGCGTTACAGACACCGCACCCACGATGGACTTTCCCGCGCAGACCCCACCTGACCGCCCCGTCGGCCGCGAGGAACCTGTGGCGTCTTGGCACCGCCAGTCCTGGGTCGAACGTCCTGTGACGGGTCGACTCCTGGAGCTCTTGTCAGGTCGCCGCGCGGACCTCATCGAGGAACGCGAGCGAGCGTGCCTCACGCTCGAGCACGTGGCGGACGAAGTCACGCAACGCCGTCTCGACCTCGCTCTCGACACCCGTCGAGAGCCGAAGGCCGGCCAGCGCCTCGATGTCCAGGCGCTGGTATGCCTTGAGCAGCTTCAGCCCCTCGAGACTGAGCCCCGTCCGATCATGCGGTGGGCCCGGGCATCGCTCGCAGACGACGCCGCCCTGCGATGGGACCCAGCGGAACCGTTCGTCGGACTCGAGGACGCGATCGCACTCGACGCACCGGTCGACCTCGGGGCGAACGCCCAGCTCGTCGAGCAGATGCATCTCGAACCAGCGGGCCACCCGACCGGGTGCCATCCCGGCGTCGAGCAGCTCGTACGCCCGGCGCAGGAGCGTATAGAGCGGCTCCGCGGCGTGCCGCTCCTCCAGGCTGCGATCGGCGAGCTCCGCCAGATACCACGCGGTCGCCGCGCTCTCGAGGTCGTCACGAAGCCGAAGCCATGCGTGGCCGACGCTGACCTGCGTCACGACATCGAACGTCCGGCCCCGCGCGAGGGCGACGTTGAGCTCCGCGAAGGGTTCGAGACTGCCGCCGATGCGGGACGTCGGCTTGCGGATCCCCTTGGCGATGGCCTTGAGCTTGCCGCCGCCCGGCGTGATCAGCGTCAGGACCCGATCAGCCTCACCGAGATCGAAGCGCGACAGCACGATCGCATCGGTGGTGTAGCGACGGGGGACGGGCATCTCGAGACCGGACGGTACCACCGATCCAGCGGCTACTCATCCGTGACGGGCGCGCTGGCGTACCTCGGGACAAGCGCCGGTGCGGATGCGTCCCTCGCACCGGCGCTGATCAGCTTCGTCGCGGGCCGTCCCGCGTGGCTTTGTCAGCGGCCGTCCCCCGGATATCGCCCGGGGCGATGGTGGGCGCGCCATCAAGCCGGGCTCCACCCGGATACCACCGTGGCTGATGACGGGGGCCGAAACGAATGGATCGAGGCGCCGACGATCAGCTGGGGTGATATCCGGCGGATCCGCCGCACGCGGATGGTTCGCCAATCAACAGGCTACTTACGCGGAACACGTTTCGGTGTACACTGCGCCCGATGACGACCGCCTCGCCGGATCTCGACCTCGCGGAGCTCATCGCCGACACCGAAGGCGAGATCGTCCGGCTCGTCCGCGACCGCGACCCGTCCACGCACGGGCTCTATGAGATGGTCCGCTACCACCTTGCGCTCGACGGGAAGGGCGGCAATGGCGGTAAGCGCGTTCGGCCGCTGCTCGGTCTCCTTGCTTACGCGTCGATCGCGGGCGACCACCGCAAGGCGCTTCCCGGCGCTGCCACGGTGGAGCTGGGGCACAACTTCAGCCTCGTCCACGACGATATCGAGGACGGCGACCGTGAGCGTCGTCATCGGCCGACGCTGTGGACCGTGTATGGCGTCCCCCAGGCGATCAATGCCGGCGACACGCTGTTCAGCCTGTCGCGCATCGCCCTGCACCGGCTGACGGACCTCGGCTTCTCCGACGCCAAGGTGCTACGCCTGATGCGCCTGTACGACGAGACGTGCCTGGCGCTATGCGAGGGCCAGTACATCGACATCGCCACGAGCGAGTCGGACGAGGTGATGTCCGTCGACGCCTACTTCGACATGATCGGGCGCAAGACCGCGGCGTTGATCGCCGCGTCGATCGAAGCCGGCGCGCTGCTCGCGACCGACGACGAGGAGGTCATCCGGCGCTATCGGGCGTTCGGGTGGGCCCTCGGCATCGCGTTCCAGCTCAACGACGACCTACTCGGGATCTGGGGCGCCACGCAGGCGACCGGCAAGCAGGCGTCGGACGTCGCGCACAAGAAGAAGACCTTGCCGGTGATCTACGCCGTCGAGCACGCCGGCCCCGAAGACCGCGAGCGTCTCATCGAGCTGTACAGGCTCGACGATCCCACCGAGGACGAGCTCGGGGAGATCGTGCGCATCCTCGAGCGTGTCGGCGCTCGTGACTACACGCGTGACACGGCACTCCGGTATCGCGACCAGGCGCTCGCCGAGTTGGACGCGGCCGGGGTCGTGGAGCCCGCGGCGCGGGCGCGGCTGCAGGAGATCATCGTCGGGGTGATCTCGGCCTAGGCCCGCCGCAAGCACGGCGGGTCCCGGGTCGGAGCCTAGCGGTCCGCCTCGTCGTCCGACGGATCCGTCTCCTCGCGGTTCCGCACCACTAGCACCTTCGATACGCGCCGGCCGTCGGTCTTCTCCACGGTGAGCGTCAGGCCATCGAGCGACACCTGGTCGCCTGGTCGCGGCACGCCGCCGATCCGGTGATAGATCAAGCCACCGACCGTGTCGTACTCGTCTTCGTCCTCGAGCGGGACGTCGGTGTCGAACAGGTCCGCGAGGTCGTCGACGTTGGCACGGCCGTCGACCCGCGCCTCATCGTCCGAGAGGCGCTCGATCATCGGTTCTTCGACGTCGTACTCGTCCTGGATCTCGCCGACGATCTCCTCGAGCAGGTCCTCGATCGTCACGAGACCGGCGGTCCCGCCGTATTCGTCGAGCACGATGGCGATGTGGACCTTGCGCCGCTGGAGCTCATGGAGCAGATCGTCGACGCTCATGGACTCGGGCACCAGGACCGGGGTCCGGAAGAGCGATCGGAGCGGCGGCGGATCGGGTGCTCCCGACTTCAGGAACGGCAACAGGTCCTTCGCGTAGATGATCCCGATGATCTCGTCGACCGTGCCCTGGTAGACGGGGATGCGGCTGTGGCCCTCGGCGACGATCGTGTCGACGGCCTGTTCGATCGTCAGGTCGTGCGGCAACGCGACGATCGACGTCCGCGGCACCATCACCTCGTGCACGCGGCGGGTGCCGAGCTCGATGACCGCGTTGATCATCTGCTCTTCCTCCGCCTCGAGGACGCCCTGCTCGCCGCCGCGCTCGACGATCAGGCGCAGCTCTTCCGCGCTGATCTGGACCTCGTCGGAGACCCTGGCGCCGAACAATCCGGCGATCCAGTTCGTCACGCCGGTCAGAGCGACGATGAGGGGCTTGAGCGCGCGCGCCAGGTACTCGATCGGCAACGAGAGCGTGAACGCGAACCGCTCGGCGTTGGCGAGGGCGAGCGTCTTGGGCACGAGCTCGGCGAAGACGATCGTGAACAGGGCCAGCACGACGGTGACGAGCAGCAGCGAAACGCCCTGGGCCGTCCCCGGATCCATCCCGGAGTCCGCCAGGACGGTACCGAGCTGGTCGGCCAGGCTCACCGCCGCGAACGCCGAGGCGAAGAAGCCGATGACCGTGAGACCGAGTTGGGAGACCGCGAGGAAGCGACCGGGCTCGTCGAGCAACCGCTTCACGCGCGCGGCCCCCGGCCGCCCCTCGTCGACGAGCTGCTCGACACGGCTCCGGCGGATGGACACCAGGGCGATCTCGCCCGCGACGAAGAAGCCCTCCAGCAACGTCAGGAGGATGATGATGAGGAGATCAGTGACCGGCAGGTTCACGCCGGCGGCTCCTCGCCCGGTTCGGGCTCCGTCCGTTCGCCGGCCGCGGCCGTGTCCTCCCCAGCCGCGCGTTTCGGACGTTGTTCACGGATGCGGGCGGGGACGCCGACCGCAAGCTTGCCCGCGGGCACATCCTTGGTCACCACGGCGCCGGCACCGGTCTTGGCGCCTGCACCGATCTCGCGCGGCGCGACGATCATCGTGTCGACGCCGATGAACGCGCCATCGCCGATCTTCGTCCGGTGCTTTTGGCTGCCGTCGAAGTTCGCGGTGATCGTGCCGGCACCGATGTTGGCGTTCTCGCCGATCTCGGCATCGCCGAGGTAGCTCATGTGGTGCTGCTTCGAGCCCGCGCCCAGGTGGCTGGCCTTGAGCTCGGCATAGTTGCCGACCTCGGCGCCACGACCGACGACGCTGCCCGGGCGCAGGTGGCTGTACGGACCGACGGTCGCCTCGTCCTCGACGACGGACGACTCGACGACTGACGCCCAGACACGCGCGTGGCGGCCGATCGTCGAATCGACGATATGGGAGCCCGGCCCGATCACGCTCCCCTCCCCGATCGAGGTAGAGCCGCGCAGGATCACGTTCGGCTCGAGGGTGACGTCGGTCTCGAGGGTGACATCCCAGTCGAGGTACACCGTGGACGGGTCACGCATGGTCACCCCGTCACGCATGTGCTCCTCGTTCCGGCGGACGCGCAGGTTCCACTCCGCGGCAGCGAGCTGCGAACGGTCGTTGATGCCGTCGAACCGCCCGTCGTCCTCGAACGCGACAGCGATCACGAGCCGGCCATCCTCGCGAGCGAGACGCACGAGGTCCGTGAGATACAGCTCCCCGGTCGCGCCGGACGGCTCGAGCGACCCGATCCGTCGGCGCAGCCACTCCGCATCGAACGCGTAGAGCCCGGCATTGACCTCGTTGTTCGCGAGCTCCTCCTCGGTCGCGTCCTTCACCTCGACGATCGATTCGACGGTGCCGAATTCGCCGCGGATCACCCGACCCAGCCGACCGGGGTCAGCGGCGAAGACGCTGGCAAGTGCGATCGCGGCGTCGTCCTCACGACGCGCGTCGAGCACGGCTTGGAGATCCTCGCTGGTGACGAGGGGGACATCGCCATAGGCGACAAGGACCTCGGCCGCCGTGTCCGGGACGGAAGTGAGGGCCGTGCGGACCGCGTCCCCCGTGCCGCGCGGCACGTCCTGAAGCGCGAAGTCGGCGCGGTCCTCGAAGGGAGCACGGATCGCTTCGACCGCCGGGGAGTACACGACGATCGGTCGGGCCGTCGCGCCATCCTTCGCCGCGACCTCGGCCCAGGCGTCGAGCACATATGCGAGCAGCGGCCGGCCACACAGCTGATGCAGCACCTTGGGCGTGGCCGACTTCATGCGCGTGCCGAGACCCGCCGCTAGTACGACGGCGGTCGTGCGCCCGGTATCGGAGCTCACGGTCGAAGCCGCAGGGTCGGGACTTGGAGGGTTCATGCGCGGCGTCGGGCGTGCGCGGGGTCGGCCCCGCTGCATCCGAAGCCCGACGGGCGGAAGGGTGCTGTCATCGGTCGGTCCGCCGGATGGTATGGGTGCCCGTGCGAGAGCGTCAAGCGAGGGGCCTCGCGCTCGAGCGCGTCACGGCCGGCGGGCGATCGCCTCGATCTCGACCTTGAACCCTTTCGGGAGGGCAGCGACCTCGACGGTCGTCCGCGCGGGCGGCGGATCCGGAAAGAACGTCGCGTACACACCGTTCATGGCCGCGAAATCGTTGATGTCGGCAAGGAAGACCGTCGTCTTCACGACATCAGCGAATGTGGCGCCGGCAGCGTCCAGCACGGCCCCGAGGTTCCGCAGCGTCCGCTCGGTCTCCTCCTCGACGGTCCCTTGACGCAGATCCTGCGTCGCGGGATCGATCGCGCCCTGGCCGGCGCAGAAGATGAGGTCTCCCACGACGATCGCCTGGCTGTACGGTCCGACCGCTTGCGGTGCATTCGTGGTCGAGATCGCTTCGCGCGTCATGTGGGCGCTCCCTCCTGTCCTGTCCGGATGGTGGTCGGGATGATCGATGGCGGACCGTCGCCGATGCTCGGGACGGTCCCGTCGGCGACGCCGTCCGCGACGGTGACGGCCGCTTCCTGGGCCTCGCCGAGAGAAGGATAGAGCGTCCACAGCGTCGGCCCGGAGCCGGAGAGCCCGATCGGCCGAGCGAGCAGGCGGGTCAACGCTCGGCGGACCTGCGCGAGCCCAGGCGCGATGAGGGCGGCGGATGCCAGGAGGTCGTTCGCGGACGCAAGGACGCCGGCGCGCGCGACGAGATCGGTCGCGGACAGCCCGTTGCCGAGCTCCTGGGCGAGATGGGCAGATGTCATCCGCACCGAGCCATCGCCGCTGGATCCTGCGTGTGAGCCATCAAAGACAGCGAAGACATCCGGCGTCCGGACGGCCACCGCGGGCGTCACGAGCAGGATCCCCGGGTGACCATGGATCCCCGTCAACGGCGAGACGCGTTCGCCACGGCCTTCGATCAGCGCGGGGCGCCCGGCGAGGAAGAACGGCGCGTCGGAACCGACCGAGGCTGCGACCGCGAGTCGCCGCTCGGGGTCGAGCGCGTCGGCGGCGCCCCATGCCTCAAGGGCTGCGTCGATCGCGGCCGCAGCGTCCGACGAACCGCCACCGAGCCCGGCCGCGACCGGGATGCGTTTCTCGAGACGCGCCGCCAGCGGTGGCGTGGCAGGCCGCCCGGGTCCTTCGCCGATCGCCGCGCGCGCCGCCGAGATCGCCCGGAGCACCAGGTTCGCCTCGACCGGGCCGGCGTCCTTGCCGGTGACATGAAGCGTGTCGGAGCCAGCCGTGCCAGCAGGCGCGACGGTCAGCACATCGTGCAGCGCGAGCGGCACGAACACCGAGTGCAGGTCGTGAAACCCATCGTCTCGGCGACCGACGACGGCCAGTGTCAGGTTCAGCTTCGCCGGCGCGAGCCGGACGATCGGGGAGTGGTGGGCGGCGTCGGTCACGAGCCGCGTTGACCGCGACGATCGGCAGGCAGCGGGCCGAGGGCCTCTCGCAGCGCCAGCCACTCCCCCACGTCCACGGTCTGGGGGCGCCGGTCGGGGGCGATGCCGGCCGCCGCGAGGGCGGCGTCGACACGGGCAGCGTCGAACGGCAGCTGGCGGGCCAGCACGTTGTGGAGCATCTTGCGACGCTCACGGAACGCGGCCTGGACGAGCCGCCAGAGCTCGTCCTCCTCGTCGACCGTGAGACGGTCGTCCGCGGCGTACGGCTCGACGACGATCACCGCCGAATCCACTGCGGGCTCCGGCTCGAACGCCTCGGGCGGGACGAGGAACGCCACGCGGACACGCGCGTGGTACTGCACGAAGACCGACAGGTAGCTCATCTTCCCTGGCGGCGCCGCGATCCGTTCGGCGACCTCGCGCTGCACCATCAGCACCATCCGGCGCGGTCGCGGGGTCGCCCCGAGCAATGCGTGCAGGATCGGCGACGTGATGTGGTATGGCAGGTTCGCGACGACGTCGTACGGCGGCGTGACCAGCCGCGTGAGGTCCTGATCGAGCGCGTCGCCCTCGATCAGGCGCAGCTGACCGTCGGCGACCTCCGGCGAGTAGCGATCGCGGACGAACGCCGCCAGACGGGTGTCGAGCTCGACCGCCGTGACGGCCGCCCCAGAGGCGAGTAGGCCGCCGGTCAGCAGCCCGAGCCCCGGCCCGATCTCGAGCACGCCGCTCCCGGGTTCGGGGCCCGCCTCGGCCAGGATCCGTGACAGGACATCGGCATCGGCCAGGAAGTTCTGCGACAGGGAGTGGCGTGCTCGGAGGCCGGCCGCCCGGAGCGTGTCACGTACATCGATCGGATCGATCTCGGCGCGAGCGGGCAGCGCGCCGTCGCGGCGTGCCATCAGCGTTTCGCGAGCGGGAGCGATGGCCGTGCGTCCAGATCGAGACGCGCCCGCTCGCCCGCCTCGAACCGGCGGGCTCCCGCGGCGCCGATCATCGCGCCGTTGTCCGTACACAACCCGGGGCGTGGCACGATCAACGGGATCCCCAACGTGTCTGCTTCAGCCGCCATCCGCTCGCGCAGGCAGCTATTCGCTGCCACGCCACCACCGAGGATGATCGAGCGGGCACCGACTTCCTTCGCGGCACGTGCGGTCTTCGTCGCCAGCACGTCGACGACGGAGTCCTGGAACCCCCACGCCAGCTCGGCTGTCGTCGCCTCGCTCAACGGGGTCTCCGTGTCGTCGGGGGCGATACCCGCCGCGGCACGGGCATCCGCGACGATCCTCCGGGCCGCGGTCTTCAGCCCAGAGAAGCTCAGGTCGTACGAGTCGCCCATCCAGGCCCGAGGGAATCGGACGTCGCGTCGGACGGCGCCCTCGGCCGCCTTCTGGATCGCGGGCCCGCCCGGATAGCCTAGCCCGAGCAGCCGCCCGACCTTGTCGAACGCCTCACCTGCGGCATCGTCGACGGTCGTCCCCAGCAGCCGATATGTCAGGTGATCGGTCATCTCGGCGATGAACGTATGACCGCCCGAGACGATGGTCGCAACGAGCGGGAGGATCGGCGCCTGCTTCGTCGCCTCGTCCTCACCCGGGTCGAGCAGCCAGGCCGCGTACAGGTGCCCCTCGAGGTGATTCACCCCGATCAACGGGACGTCGTGGACCCACGACAGCGCCTTGGCGAAGTTGATCCCGACCAGGAGCGAGCCGGCGAGACCCGGCCCATAGGTCACTGCGATCCCGTCGATGTCGCGCCAGTCGACGCCCGCCGCCGTCCAGGCCTCGTCGAGACTCGGCACGATCCAGCGCAGGTGTGCCCGCGCGGCGAGCTCCGGCACGATCCCGCCGGTCGGTGCGTGGAGAGCGACCTGTGACGCGACGACGTTCGACAGGATGCGGCGACCGCCGTCGATCACGGCGACGCCAGTCTCGTCGCATGACGACTCGATCGAGAGGAGCAGCGGGCCGCTCATCCCTCGTCCTCGTCGGGCGCGACGGGCGCCGGCGCGGTCTCGAGCTCGGCCCGTCGGAGAGCGATCCGTTCGCGCATCGCTGGGTCGTTCAGCGGGAGCGTCGTCATGATCAGCGCGTCTTCGTGGTCGTCGCTGTAGTAGCGCGGCCGCAGGCCGACTGGCCGGAAGCCGTACTTCTCGTACAACCGCCGGGCCGCGAGGTTGGACAACCGCACCTCGAGCGTGGCCTCGTGCGCCCGCTGGTCGGTCGCGACGTCGAGGAACGCGAGGAGCAGGCGCTCACCGACGCGCTGCCGGCGCCAGGCCGGATGCACGGCGAATGTCGTGATGTGCGCCTCGTCGACCATCAGCCACATCCCGCCGTACGCGGCGATCGTGTCACCCGCGCGCGCCACGAGGTAGTGAGCGAGGCGGTTCGACTCGAGCTCACTGCGATACGCGTGCGGTGGCCACGGCGCGGTGAAGCTCGCCTCCTCGATGGCGTGCACGGCCGGCAGGTCCTCGAGCCGCATCGGCTCGATCACGACCCTTACCGGTGGTCGCGCGACCATGCGACCGATCCATCTGCCGCACGGACCCCGCGCGGCAACGTGACGTAATCCGGAACGAGCGTCTCGAGCTGGGGTGGCCCGTCGAGCGCGAGCTGCTCCGCCCCGAGCCGGATGAGCTCATGGCCGAGCCGCCGATACGCCGCTTCACCGCGCTCCAGGGCGTCCGCCGGTGCCCGATCGACGAGATCGAGGGCGACCAGGGTCTCACTCTCGCGCAGCTCCGGCTCTTCCCCGACGGGTAGCGGGACCGCACCCTCGCCCGGCCGGACGATGAGCCGGTCCGAGGGTCCAGCCGGCAACAGCAGCACGGGATGCGGGACGCCCGATGCGGCGAGTAGCGCCTCACCCGTGGCAACGCCCACGAGCGGGATGCCCAGGCCATGCGCCATCCCCTTGGCCGTCGCGATGCCGACACGCAGGCCCGTGAAAGCGCCGGGGCCCGTCCCGACCACGATGCCCGTCAATCGTGACCGGCGGATGTTCTGCTCGCCCAGGAACCGGCTGATCGACGGGAGGAGCGTCTCGCCATGTCGATAGCCGGCCGACCAGGTGGAGATCCCGTCGGCGATCCCGCTCGGCGAGCCCGTCGCGATGACGATGCGCGTCGTCGCCGTGTCGATCGCGAGGATCGCGGCCCGCCGACCGTCGTGCGCGGTGGTCATCCAGCAGCCTCGAGGTAGCGACGGTACCGCCCACCCCAGGCAGCGAGGGTGATCGTGCGGGGCTCATCGCCGGTGCCGTCGATCCGCACATCGAGCCGATCGACCGGCAGGGCGTCGCCGAGGCGCTCCGGCCACTCGACCAGCGTGACGCCCTCGGCCTGTCGCTCGTCGATCAGCCCACCGGCGAGCGCGTCTTCCGCACTGACCAGGCGATAGGGATCGATGTGGAAGAGCCGCAGCCGGCCCTCGTATTCCGCCATCAGGACGAAGCTCGGCGAGGCGATCGTCTCGGTCACGCCGAGACCGGCGCCGAACGCCTTCGCGAGGTGTGTCTTGCCTGCACCGAGGTCGCCCCACAGGCAGACCAAGTCGCCAGGCTGTGCTACCGCGCCGAGGGCACGGCCAAGGCTCGTCGTCGCATCGGGATCCGGGCTGATCACGACCCGCTGCTCCCCGTTGGCCGCCACGGTGCCGCTCATGCGAACCGCTCGAGGTCGCCGATCGGGACCGCCACGAGCGTGCCGTCATCGAAGCGCACCGTACCGGCCTCGAGGTGGACACCTCCGGCGAACCGGCGCTGGCCGATGAGACCCGCCCACGTCCCCTCGCGACCCATCAATTGCCCGGCCCGGATCCGGACTCGGTCCGGCTGCGGCGTCGGGACCTCGAGCTCGGGCTCCTCGAAGACGAGCATCGGCGGGTCGGCGACGAGCGCAACGTCGTGGCCCTCGAGCGCCTCGAGGATGTCCATGACCGGGCCGGCGAGCGGTCGCCGAACGGCACCCTCGAGCACGAGGACCGCGAACGGGGGCAAGCGATGGAGGGCCGCGCGCTGCCGGTTCTCCGAGGCGAGGAAGTCGCGCCGCTCCTTGCTCGCGAGGCCCGCGACGATGATCCCGCGGACACCCATGGCTCGAGCGCGTGTGAGCGTCTCGGCATCGATGCGCGAGCCGACGACGAGGATCTTCCCCGCCAGACCGACGTCGACCGAGCCGCTCCGCAGCTCACCCTCGACCCATGAGGCGACGTGGAGCTGGCCGCGGGTGGGACCGCCGAGGGTGACGATCGCGCGCAGCCCACGCCCGGTCGCGCGCACGACGATCCCGATCCCCGGTCGGACGTCCTTCACGATCCCGGCGATCGGGGAATCGAGGGGTTCGGTCACCTCGCCAAAGGCGACACGCCAGCGGTCGCGCCAGTCGAAGAGCAACTCGCCGTCCGGGATCCGCCCGCCGGGGACCGGTTCGGACGACGGCGGCACGACGACGTCGCTCATGCGCGTGTCGCGCACGCGCTCGATGATCGGTGCCCCCGGCACGACGGATTCCCCGGGTGCGACGAGTGCGCGATCCCCCGGCGCGAGCGTGAAGCTGACCTCGATCGGCGCCTCGACCAGGCGTCGCATACGGACCACGCCCAGGTCGCGCTCCGTATCGCCCTGCTCCGCGCGCGTCAGCGACGCGGGCGCCGCCCCCGCCTCGTCGCCG
>DATNFQ010000019.1:0-4312 GCA_035606295.1 Patescibacteria group bacterium | reverse complement strand
GGCCGGCGACGTGATCGTCTGGGACTGGGGGACCTGGGAGCCGGAGACGCCCACCCTCGACGGTCGAAAAAGCGTCAACGAAGGCGAGCTCAAGTTCCGCCTGAACGGGGAGAAGCTAAAGGGCCGTTTCACGATCGTCCGGACCAGTGGCCGAGGTGGGAGCCGTCCGTTCGAGGGCGACGACGGCGATCAGTGGCTGCTCATCCACAAGGCGGACGACGCGGCGCAGCCCGGGTGGGACGCCGAGGACTACCCGCAGAGCGTCAAGACCGGGCGCACCAACGACGAGGTCAAAGCGAACCGCGACGCGATCTGGATCAGCCAGGCACCGGCGGCCGTCGCCGAGATCGACCTCGCTGGCGCCAAGACAGCGCCGATGCCGCAGAAGATCGAGCCGATGGCGGCGACGCTCGCCGGGAGGCCGTTCGACGACGAGGACTGGCTGTTCGAGATCAAATGGGACGGCTTCCGCGTCGAAGCGGTCGTCGACGAGGGCAAGACCAGGATCCTGACGCGGAACCTCAACGACGCGGCGACCTACTTCCCGCGCCTGCTGGGTCCGTCGACGCGCTGGATCGAGGCGCAGCAGGCGATCGTCGATGGCGAGGTCGTCGCCCTCGACGACGACGGGAAGCCCGATTTCAGCCTCCTCCAGACGAAACTCGGTGACAAGGAGGCGACCGGGCTCGTCTACCAGGTCTTCGACCTGATGTATCTCGATGGTCGATCGCTGCTCGACGTACCGCTCGAGGACCGCAAGCGCCTGCTCCGCAGCGTGCTCAAGGACCATCCTCGGGTTCGCTTCGCGTCGCATGTCGTCGGGGAGGGGAAGGCGTTCTTCGATGCCGCGGGCACGATCGGGGTCGAGGGCATGGTGGCGAAGCTGCGGCGTTCGCGGTACGAGCCGGGTCGCCGTTCCGGGGCATGGCTCAAGATCAAGATCCGGCCGGAGCAGGAGTTCGTGGTCGGTGGCTGGACCCCGGGGAGTGGCAACGCCCGCGACCTCGGTGCTCTCGCGATCGGCGTCTACGAAGGCGACAAACTGCGGTTCACCGGCAAGGTCGGCAGCGGCTTCACCGGCCTCATCCGCAAGGACCTGCTGAAGCGCCTCGAGCCGCTCGTCCAGGACGACCCGCCGTTCGACCCCGCGCCGCCGAAGGACTACCGTGGTCGCTGGGGCGGTGACCTCAAGGACATCACCTGGGTCCGGCCAGAGATCGTGATCCGTGCCGAGATCGGCGGCTGGACCCGCGACGGACAGGTCCGCCAGACGGCATACAAGGGCATCGATTCGGGGCGTGATCCGCGCGACGTCGTCAAGGAGACTGCGGTCGCCACGACCGCTGCGATACGCGAAGCGGAAGCCGCCGAGCCCGAACGCCCCGATCAGGACCAGGAGGCGCCGATGCCCTCGAAGTCGAAGTCGAAGTCGCCGAGCCCCGCGACGTCGTCGAAACCCGCGAAGGCGTCGACCGATTCGCCATCGACCCCGGCGTTCGACGGGCCGACCGCCGCCGAGCTGAAGGCGCTCGACGACCTCGGCAAGGAAGGCGTCTGGACCGTCGGTGGCCGCGACCTGAAGCTGACGAACCTCGACAAGCCGCTCTTCGACGGTCGGGCCGGGCCGAATGGCGGCGCTGAACCGCCGATCACGAAGCGTGATCTGATCCGCTTCTACGCCTCGATCGCGCCGACGATGCTGCCGCATCTCTGGGACCGGCCCCTCAACCTGCATCGATTCCCGAACGGCGCCGGCGCGCCCGGCTTCTGGCAGAAGGACATCCCCGAGACAGCCCCGAAGTGGCTCAAGAAGTGGCACGAGACGGGCGTCGAGGGACGCGAGGACCGTGACGCCAACGACCACCTGCTCGCGGTCGATGCCGGGAGCCTCGCCTGGCTGGCGAACCAGGCGAGCTTCGAGATCCACGCCTGGACCGGCAAGCTGCCCGAGCCGTGGCAACCAACCTTCGCGTACATCGACATCGATCCGGGCGAGAACACGACGTGGGACGAGACCCTGACGCTCGCACGGCTCTACAAGACCGCGCTCGAGCACCTCAGCGTTCGCGGCTACCCGAAGACGACCGGCAAGCGCGGCATCCAGATCTGGATCCCGATCGTGCAGGGCAAGTACGACTTCAGCGACACGAGTTCGTGGGTCGAGCGGGTGTCGAGGGCGGTCGGCTCGACCGTTCCGGATCTCATCTCGTGGGAGTGGGCGACGAAGGCGCGCAAGGGAAGGGCTCGGCTCGACTACACCCAGAACGCGTCGATCAAGACGCTCGTCGCGCCGTACTCGGTCCGACCTGCGGCGGGCGCCCCGGTCAGCACGCCGATCACCTGGGACGAGCTGGACGACCCGGAGATCCGACCGGACCGATGGACCGTCAGGACGCTGCCGGCCCGCCTGGCGGAGGTCGGCGACCTGTTCGCCGAGGCACAGACGGATGCGCAGGAATTGCCGCCTGTGTGACGCTTGCTGGCCCGCCGGGGGCGTGTTTCGATTGGGAACACACAAGACGAACGATCCAGCCCTGCGAACTTAGCAAGGAAGGGACTCCGTGACCGAACCGACCCTCGACGTGTCCCCGCCGTCACCCGAGGAGGCTGGGGAGACACCGGCCTCTCCCGCGGCGACGCCAAGCTCGCTGGCCCTCGAGGCGCCGCAGCCGGTCGCTCCGGTCGAGACGACCCAAGCCGAAGGATCCGTCCCCCTCAGCGACGCCGACCGGGCCAAGCTCGATGGGATGGTGTCGGAGTACCTCGACCACGTGTCGTCGCTTGACACGCACAGCCAGGAGTTCAACGCGAAGCTCAAGGACATCGCGAGGCTCGGCGACGACGACATCCGAGCCTCGGCGTCGGTCTCGAACCGCCTCCTCGAGAAACCGATCGCCGCGATGCAGAACGGGGGTCTGACCGAGGCATCGGAGGTCAGCCACTCGCTGCTCGCGTTGCGACGCCAGGTCGAGGACCTGGATCCGGGAAGGCAGGGCGATCTGATGAGGCCGCGCAAGCTGCTCGGTCTGATCCCGTTCGGCGACCGGCTACGCGACTACTTCGACAAGTACCGCTCGAGCCAGCACCAACTCGACGCGATCATCACGGCGCTGTATCACGGCCAGGACGAGCTGCAGCGGGACAACGCCGCGATAGAGCAGGAGAAGGTCAACCTCTGGGCGGTCATGGGTCGGCTACGCCAGTACGCCTACCTCGCCCAGCGGCTGGATGAGGCGCTGAGCGCCAAGATCGCGGCGATCGAGACGTCGGATCCGGAACGAGCCAAGGTGCTCAAGGAAGACCTGCTCTTCTACGTTCGCCAAAAGCATCAGGACTTGCTGACCCAGCTCGCAGTGAGCATCCAGGGCTACCTCGCGCTCGACGTGATCAGGCGCAACAACCTCGAGCTGATCAAGGGTGTCCAGCGCGCCACGACCACGACGGTCTCAGCGCTTCGAACGGCAGTCATCGTCGCGCAGGCCCTCGCCGACCAGAAGCTGGTCCTCGACCAGATCACCGCGCTCAACACGACGACCTCGAATCTCATCGAGTCAACGTCGGACATGCTCCGCCAGCAGTCGACGTCGATCAACGAGCAAGCGTCGTCGTCGACGGTCGAGCTCGACAAGCTCCAGAAGGCATTCCAGAACGTCTACGCGACCATGGACGAGATCGATACGTTCAAGGTCAAGGCACTTGACTCGATGCAGAAGACCGTCACGACCCTCTCGGCGGAAGTCGAGAGATCACAGGCCTACATCGACCGCGTTCGCGCCAACGAAGAGCGCGGCCCCGGGCTCGACGCGCTGGGCTAGTAGATCGAGAGGCGTGACTCCGAATCTGCGCTGACGACGACGTTGCCGTGGGCCGTGATCAAGTCCACGGCCGCCAGACGCGAGACGCCGTCGCGTACGACGATCGGAATGTCGTGAGCGCCTAACCATTCGTCGAGCCGTTCGCGGTCGCCCACAAGATCCAATCGCGAGATCGTGACCGGCGCCGCCGGGTGCGTGATCGCGGTCGTTCCCGGAAGCGCCGTCCCCGGCTCCCACTGGATGAAGAACGGCAGGGCGGGGGCAGCCATCGCCTGTTCGACGCCAGCGCTTCGCCAGCGCAAGCGCTGACCCGATGGAGTCGTCCGCGAGCCATCGACCACGCCAAGTCTGAGTCGCGTTGCGACCTCATCGATGGCATCCGTCCGAACTGCCCACCCGATCGGTCGGCCGGTGGCAGAGGCGCCTTCGCCCACCCAGCGCCCGAACGCGCTTTCGGCGGCGACGGCTTTGTCCACCACGCCGACGAGCTCGAGGTA
>DATNFQ010000018.1:0-7600 GCA_035606295.1 Patescibacteria group bacterium | reverse complement strand
CTGCTCGATTCGGCCGTCGCGCGGTACGGCGAGCGGCCGGCGCTCGGGCTGCGTCACGACGATGGCACCACGACCCAGTGGAGCTATCGCGAGCTCGATCGTCGTGCTCGGATCGCCGCATGGCGACTGCGCGCGCTCGATCTGGAGCCCGGGGACCGCATCCTGACGTGGAGCCCGTCGACCCCGGCGCTACCGGCGGCCTACTACGGCGCGATGCACGCGCGGCTGGTCCTCGTCCCGCTCGACCTGCGCATGTCTATGGACGCCGTCGAGATGATCGTCCGCGCATCGGGCGCGCGGCATCTGATCCTGGGCACGGGCCGCGATGCCCCCGATCCGCGTGAGGCGGGGCTCGCCGACTTCCCGATGACGAGCGTCGAGGACCTCTGTGCGGAGCCGGCCGATGACGACCCGCTCTTCCCGGCCGACTGGGAGGCGCGCCAGGCGTCCTGGGGGCGGCCCGATACCGGTGACACGTTCGAGCTCGTGTTCACGAGCGGGACGACCGGGACGCCGAAGGGCGTGATGCTGGCCCACGACAACGTCGTCGCCTCGATCGAATCGTTCCATCGGATCATCCCGCCGATGGACCACCGGCTCGTCTCGCTGCTCCCGCTCTCGCACCTGCTCGAGCAGGCCGTCGGGCTCTACTACGCGCTCGACGTTGGAGCGGACATCCTCTACGTGCGAAGCCGCAACCCGCGGGTCATCTTCGACGCGCTGCGCGATCAGCAGGTCACGAGCATGGTCGTCGTCCCGCAGGTGCTCGACCTGTTCTGGAGTGCCATCGAGCGCGAAGTGGCGAAACGCGGGCGCACCGCCACGTTCGAGCGGCTGCGCGGCATCGCGCGGCGGCTCCCGGTCGCGATCCGACGGCTGCTGTTCCGTAGCGTCCACCAGCAGCTCGGCGGTCACTTCCGGCTATTCCTCTCATCGGGCGCCTTCCTCCCGCCCGCACTCCAGCAGGCGTGGGAAGACATCGGCGTGACGGTCCTGCAGGGCTATGGCGCGACCGAGACCGGGACCGGGTCATGCACGACCCTCGACGACCACGGACTGGGCACGGTCGGCCGCGTCCCCGAGGGCATCGAGATGCGGCTGGCGCCCGACGGGGAGATCCAGTTCCGCGGACGGACCGTGTTCAAGGGCTACTGGAACGCGCCGGAGCTGACCAAGGCCGCGTTCACGGACGACGGCTGGTATCGGACCGGTGACCTCGGGCGCTTCGACGACGAAGGCCGGCTCATCCTCAGCGGCCGCCTCAAGGACATGATCGTGCTGCCAAACGGGTTCAACGTGTATCCCGAGGACATCGAGAACGGGGTGCGCATCGCCGGCGTTCGCGACGCTGTGGTCCTCGAGACCGATCCGGGCCGGATCGAGGCGATCGTGCTGGCCCTCGAGAAGGAGGAGCCGGCCGAGACGAAGACGCGCATCGAGGCCGCGGTCAAGGCGGCGAACGGGACGCTGGGTCCGAACCAGCGCATCGCCGCCTGGCGGCTCTGGCCTGGCGAGGACTTCCCGCGGACCCACACGCTCAAGATCAAGCGCGACCCGATCCGGCAGTGGGTCGCTGCCGAGCCGCGCTAGGACGGGACCTGCACCCCGGTCCCGAGTGTCTCGAGGGCGGTCTGGATATCCGGCTGGAGCGGGTCCTCGGCGCCTTCCGGCACCCATGTGTACTGCACGACGGTCGACCCGACCAGCCGGATGATGTGGCGCGCCCCGAACGGCGATTGGACCTTCGCCGGGCCGGTGGCGAGATAGGCCGCCTGTGCGGCGGCCGCGGTCGCCGCCGTCGTCGGGTCCGCGAACTCGTAGACCACGATGAACCCCTCCAGCGGCGCCTTGGGCAGGATCACCTGATAGAGCGCACGCGGCGTCGTCGTGAACGTCGGGTCCTCCGGGGGGCGGAACTGGGCCTGCGAATCCTGGAGGACCAGGTTCTTCGTCCCGAGCGCTTGGACCAGCTCGATCCTCGTCTGTGCGACAGCGGGCCCGACGGTCCCCGTGGGCCCCTCGGGCACGACCGCACCCACCGATGGCGCGACCTCTCCGGCCGACCCGGTACAACCCGCCACCAGCAGCGTGGCGGCGAGCGCGAGCGCGGTCCGGCGCGGGAGCGTCAGCCGGGCGGCCATTCGAAGGCGCGGCCGCCCATCAGATGGATGTGCAGGTGATCGACCGACTGGCCGCCCCAGGCGCCGACATTCGACACGAGCCGGTAGCCGGCATCGGCGATGCCCTCCGAGCGAGCGAGGTCCGCGGCGACCGCGAACAGTCGGCCCACGAGCGGGGCGTCGTCGTCGGTCAGGTCGAGCGCGGATGCGATGTGCCGCTTCGGCATCAAGAGGATGTGGGTCGGCGAGCGCGGCGCGATGTCGCGGATCCCGAGGACGAGATCGTCCTCGTGGACTTTCGTCGACGGCAGCTCGCCCGTGACGATGCGGCAGAACAGGCAGTCGGTGGCCATCACAGCGTGGGCTTGGTGCTCATGAGGAAGCCGATGACACCCACGAGCCCGGCCATCAAGTACGAGACGTAACGCTGGCGCATCGCGCGCTCGCGCCAGACCTGGTCGTCGGGCGTCGCCTTCACGCCGATGAGCCGTCGAAGGTTGGGGCGCTGGATGAAGAACGCGAGCCCGAGGTTGACCGCGTAGATCGTGAGCGCGACGAGGAGCCACGGCTGCTGGAGGAGCGTCGGCCCGAGCGCCGCGACAAGCCCGAGACCCGTAAGCGCAAGTCCCGCTCCGATGATCATCGTCCCGTGCGACTGACCCCATAACAGGCCGCGGACGACCCGGCTGTCGGAGTCCACCGTCGCGCGCCGCGTGCGCAGGGTGAACGGCAGCAGGATCGAGGGCAGGAACAGCAGGATCGCGAGCGTGATGTGCGTGACGAGCAGGATCGGGATCAGGGGGCTCGGCATCGAACCGATCGTACCAGCGGCGGCCCTTAGGGCCGTCGAAGCTCGAGAGCGACCCAGTCGCCCTCGGCCGTCCGAGCACCCGTCCGCAGACCCGCGGCCTCCAGTGCGCCCGTGACCTCCGCCTCGCGGTCGATGAAGATGCCGGAGGCCAGGAGCGTGCCACCGGGCGCAAGCTCGGCATGCAGCGAAGACGCGAGCGGGATGAGCACGCCGGCGACGAGGTTGGCGAGCACCACATCGAACGGGGGCGCGCCGCTTGGCAGGGAGTCCTCGTGTGCCGCCAACCGGCCCGCGAGGTCGTTACGCGAGGCGTTCGCGACCGTGGCCTCGACGGCGATCGGATCGGTGTCGACTCCGAGGGCCGTCGCGGCTCCTAGCTTGAGGGCGGCGATCGCGAGGATGCCCGAACCACAGCCGACATCGAGCACCCGCCGGTCGGCGAGCCGGCCGTCATCGGCGACACGTTCGAGCGCTGCGAGGCAGAGACGAGTCGTCGGATGCAGGCCGGTCCCGAAGGCCATCCCCGGATCGAGGGCGAGCACGACATCGTCGGGTCCTGGCGTGTGCTCCCGCCAGGTGGGGCGGATCACGAGCCTGCGCCCGATCCGCATCACGGGGAAGAAAGCCTTCCAGGCATCGGCCCAATCCGCGGCCTGCACGGTCCGCGTGCCCAGCTCGCCGATCTGCCGGAGCCCGAATGCCTGGAGATGCCCGAGCGCCTCGGCGACCTGGGTCACTGCGGCTTCAGCCGCGGCGGCTCCCCGTGGCCCCTCGTCGACCGGGACATACCCGCGCACCACGGCCGGTTGCGTGGGATCGATCCGGGCACCGAGCCCTTCGTCGACGAGGTCGAATGCCGGTTCGACGGTCGTGCCCCCGGTCGCGACGCGACCGAGGATCTCGCTCACCGCCTCGACGGCCTCGGGGTCTGCCTCGACCGCGAGCTCGAGCCAGGCGTAGCCGGTCGGCGGGCTCGCGTCGTCGGTGGCGGACGTCACCCCAGGCCGAGCTTGTCGAGGATGCCGCTATGGGGCGGGACGGTCTCGCCGGATTCCTTTGCGAACTGTTCCAGCAACTCACGCTGCTTCTTGGTCAGCTTCTTCGGCACCTCGACGTCGATCATCACGTGGAGATCGCCGCGCGACCCCGACCGGCGGAGATGCGGCACACCCTTGCCGCGCAGCCGGATGGCCGTGTCGGGCTGCGTGCCCGGCTTGATCTCGACCTCCTCCTCGCCGTCGACGGTCGGCACGGTGATGGTCGTGCCGAGCGCCGCTTGGGCGATCGAGATCGTCGCCTCGTAGTAGAGCTCCGTCCCATCGCGCCGAAGCGATGGATGCGGCGCGACGTGGACCACGACGTACAGCGAGCCGGGTGGGCCGCCACGGGGCCCGACCTCGCCCTCATTGGTGAGTCGGATCTGGTGGCCTTCGTCGATCCCGGCGGGGATGGTCACCCGCAACGTGCGCTTCGCCTCGAGGCGACCGTCGCCATGGCACTTCGGGCACGGGTCCTCGACCACCTTGCCCTCGCCGCGGCACCGTGGGCACGCGGACACGTTGACCATCTGGCCGAGCATCGTCTGGCGCACGCTCCGGATCTCGCCGCGCCCCTCGCATTGCGGACAGGTGGTCGTCTCGGTGCCGGGCGCCGCGCCCGTCCCGGCGCAGGTGTCGCAGCGCGCGAGCGACCGGAACTCGATCTCCTTCTCGGTCCCCTTGACCGCCTCCTCGAACGTGATCCGCAGGTCGTAACGCAGATCCGAGCCGGGCTGGGGTCTGCCGCGCCGAGCCGTCCCGGTAGCGGCGCCGCCGAAGAACGCATCGAAGATGTCGCTGAAGCCGCCGAAACCCTCGAACCCGGCATCGGCGGGTCCGCCGTCGACGCCGGCTCGCCCGAACATGTCATAGCGCTGGCGACGCTCGGGGTCCGACAGGATCTGGTAAGCCTCGCTCGCCTCCTTGAAGCGTGCCGGCGCCTCAGGGTCCTTGTTGACGTCCGGATGCCACTGCTGGGCGAGCTTGCGGAAGGCGCGCTTGATCTCGGCGTCGGTCGCTTCGCGCGGGACGCCAAGGACCTTATAGAGATCGCGCTCAGTGGTAGCCATCGAGCCGAAAGTCTACGAGAGGGCCCAGGCTTTGGCGGCGGCGAGCACCGCCTCGAGCATCGCCGGTGTCAGGACGCCGGTGAACGTGTTCTGTTGGCTCGGGTGGTACGTGCCGAACAGCCGGTACGGCCCAGCCTCCACCGTTGCCCCGTGACCGAACCGGGGCTTGACCGGCAGGCGGTGGCCGTTGGCCGCGATCGCCCGGAGCGCGGCATCCCAGCCATATGCCCCGAGCGCGACCACCGAGCGGACCCGCTCGAGCAGGGCAAGCTCACGCTCGAGGTACGGCGCGCACTCGTCGCGCTCCACGGGGAGTGGCTTGTTGCCGGGCGGCGCGCAGCGGACCGCCGCCGCGATATAGGTATCGATCAGGGCGAGACCGTCATCGACGTCGTGCGAGACCGGCTGATTTGCGAGGCCGACCCGATGGAGCGCGGCGAACAGGAAGTCGCCGGACGCGTCCCCCGTGAAGACGCGTCCCGTCCGGTTCCCACCGTGCGCCGCCGGCGCAAGGCCGATCAAGAGGATGCGGGCATCTGGATCGCCGAACCCCGGCACCGGTCGACCCCAATACGTGTCGTCCCGGAAACGTGACACCTTCTCGCGAGCCACCTGCTCACGCCATGCGACGAGACGCGGGCAGCGGCGGCAGACCACGACCTCGGCGGTCAGGGCCGCGAGCGCGGCCCGGTCGGTCACGTGAGGAGCAGCTTGTCGAGCCGGCGCGATACGACGAACAGCCCGGCGAACCCGAGGACTGCCAAGTAGGCGATATGGAACAGGATGACCGGCGTGATGTAGCCGACGGTCAGCGAGCGGATCAGATCGACCCCCTGGTAGAGCGGCGTCAGCCGGACGATGACCTGCAGGACCGGCGGATACGTCTCGATCGGGTAGAAGGTCGCCGAGAACAGGAACAGCGGCAGGACGACGAGCTGGATGAGGTCGAAGTCCTGCCAGGACTTCATGAAGGAGGTCGCGGCCATCCCGACCGAGGCGAAGGCGAAGCCGACGAGGAGCGCCGCGGGGAAGGCGAAGATCACCCATGGCGACACCACCAGGCCGAGGACGAACATCACGACGAGGAAGCCGATCGCATACAGGCCGCCGCGGATCAGGGCCCAGATCAGCTCGCCGACCGCGATATCGCCGGACGACAGGGGCGTCGCCAGGATCGACACGAATGTCTTGTCGTAGTGCAGCTTGAAGAAGAAGTTGAAGGTGCTCTCGTTGATGGCCCCGTTCATCGACGCGCTGGCGAGCAACGCCGGCGCGACGAACAGCTGATACGGGATCTCCTGACCACCCGGCCCCGCGACCGTGCCGACCAGCGTCCCGATCCCGAACCCGACCCCGAGCAGGTAGAAGAGCGGCTCGAAGAACCCCGACAACAGCACGAGCCAGCCGTGCCGGTAGACGTAGAGATTGCGCTCGACGAGCCGGAACGATCGCCGGCTGCCGATCAGGAAGACCGAGGTCAGCGGAAGGGCGGTCATCCCCGAACCAGCTTCGCGTCGACGGTCTTGACCGCCGCGAACGTCCCGACCGCGACGAAGCCGATGAGGATCGCGAGGTGGACGAGCGCGAGCTCGATCGTCGGGTTCGTCCCGAACGTCCCGAGCGACAGGCCCCGCGCGAGGACGACGCCGTGGTACAGCGGCGTCAGCCACGCGAGCGGCTGGAGGAACGGCGGAAGACCCTCGACCGGGAAGAACGTGCCCGAGAAGATGAACAGCGGCGTGATCACGAACCGGAAGATCGCCGCGAACCGATCCGGCGTGCGCTGGGTCGCCGAGAAGGCAGCGATCGGGGCTCCGAACGCCAGACCGGTCAGCACCGCGACGGGGATCGCGAAGACGACGAGCGGCGACAGGGCGGCGCCGAACACGATGATGATCGCGGTGAAGACGGTCGAGATGAGCGTCAGCCGCGCCGCGATCCAGAGCAGATTGCCCAGGGCGACGTCACGACTCGTCAACGGCGTCGCGTACATCGCGTGGAACGTCCGGTTCCAGACGAGACCGCCCATGATCGGGAATGTCGATTCGAACGAGCCGGCCTGCATCGCGGTCGCGACGAGGAGACCCGGAGCGAGGAACGCGAGGTATGGCACCCCGCCGAGCGCGTCCTGGGTCGACGAATCGACATAACCGCCAAGCCCGACGCCCATCGCGGTGAGGAACAGCAGCGGCGTCAGGAACGAGCTGAAGAGGCTCGCGCGGAACGTCCGCCGGTACGACAGGAAGCGGTGCTCGAAGACGCGGCCGATCCCGGCGATCGATGACGTCTGCGCGACCGGTGGCGGGGCGGTTCCGGCGCTCATCAGTCGATGAGGGAGCGCCCGGTGAGTCTCAGGAAGACGTCCTCGAGCGTCGACCGACGGACGAGCACGGTCTCCGGCTTGAGGCCGCGCTCGTGGGCCGCGGCGACCGCGGCCTCACCGTCATCGGCGTACAAGAGGACGCGGTCGGGCAATCGCTCGACACGCTCCGCGAGCCCGTCGAGCTGGCCGTCGAGCGTCTCCTGGACCCCGGTCGGGAAGCGAAGCTCGGTGACCTCACG